>CAVBMG010000051.1:0-23247 GCA_963596435.1 Agathobacter sp. | reverse complement strand
TTTTCCTAAAATCCGCATAAATCCTGTTCAGACAAGTCTTGCACTTCGTTCTGTGAAGTTGAATTGTATGAATTGTGTATCAATTTACATAAAACATAAACTGGTTTTAAACAATTATAAACTCTATTTTATGTTTGAATAAAGGAAATCTTCTAATCATAAATTATTGGTGAATGGTTTTCTGAATAATTACGAATTTATTCGTACTTCTTGCCTTTGGTAAAGCCTCTTCCTCGGACTTCTTTTACCTGACCAATCATAATAAAGGCATCCGGATCAATCTCCTGTACCATTTCGTTGATTGCAAATAATTCTCTCTGGTTGACTACTGTAAGAATGGCATACATTTCTTTTCTGGTGTATCCGCCTTCTACTTCAAACAAGGTAGTTCCACGATCGAACTGTGTTGCTATCTTATTATTGATTTCTTCATATTTTTCACTGATAATTTTAATCTGAATTTTGCTTTTACCGGCTACCAGGAGCTTCTCCAGAGTATAGGAATAGATGCATACCAGTAAAATGCCATACAATACCTGCTGCCTGTCAGATATGCTCATCTGAAGCAATAAAATAAGAACATCGAATCCATATAGCATGGCTGCTACCGGTAAGCCTGTCTTTTTATGAATAATAAGTGGTGGAATGTCCATACCTCCGGTGGATGCGCCTGCCTGAATGACTAATCCAATTCCAGCACCTATCAGCAATCCGGCAAATACTGTACAGAGCATGGGATCTGTAGTCAGAACACCAACTCTTGCAGAGAGCATTTCTCCTATTCTTAGAAAGAAAGGGTATACAAAAGTACTGACCAGCGTTGTCATGGCGAATTTTTTCCCAAGAAATAATGCTCCCAGAATAAACATGGTCACATTAAAAATAGTTACAAAGGTACTGATCTGCAAGCCTGTATAGTGCTGGACAAAAATCGCAATTCCTGTCGTTCCTCCTGTAATCAGCCCAATAGGAAGTATAAAAAAGGCGACTGCCAGAGAATACAGAAAATTACCAAATAAAATAATGCTTAAATTATAAATCTTTTTCTTCATGTTACTTACTGTGCCTTCCGCTAAAGATAGTTATTTTAGAAATAGTCCGAAATATATGGCACCTGCTGCTCAATTGCATCTTCCAGCATATCTATTACAGCTCCGTTTGCCTGTAATCTGCCAATTTTAGCCAGATAATCCGGTCTTTTATACCCCATCAGCATAGTCGTCATTGTCTGGATGCTGATAATGTCTTCGCATTTTTCAGAAATCCTTGTTACTTCACCATGCCCATCTCTGGATATCTCCAGTAAAAAAGTGCCCTGGTTGCATTCCATAATAGGGTCCGTGAGTGTGAATTTCCATTCTCTATCCGTAATATCAGGTTTGAAAGGATAACGTGAGATAAACGCAGGAAAATCTACGATTCTTCCCATATAATAAGGAGAAATCACTTCTTTGATGCTTGCGTCTTCTAGCAGAAAAGCCAGCGGTTCGTCTGTGTATGTATCGCCTTCCACCTGATCGATCATGGAAAAATGCGCAGATACGAAATTCCATAATCCGGTTCTTGCTTCTTCATTATTGAAAATCATGTCTTTAATATGAAAGATTTCATTTTCGATCCAATAGATAATATACCCGTCCGGTTCGTCTTTTTCATTATAATATATTGCAGCCATAATATCGTCCGAATCCCAGAGCCAGTATTCATTCCATGCCAGTTCATCACGCAATATTGCACCATGTGTATGGGCTGCATAACGCTCATATGTCTTCTTCAATTCCACACTGTCTGTCTTTACACGGCGTACATCGCCTGAAACCTGACGGTTCTTTGGCAATTGATAATCTTTAATTTCATAGGAAATTTTATCTGAGATAAGCTCCCAGCCTTTTCTTCTGTAAAAAGGAATCGAATACGGATAAAGATAACAGATATACTGCCCTTTCTTGCGCATATCCTTTAATGCCTGTTCCAGAAGCTTGTGCATAAGCCCCATATTGCAATACTCAGGGTAGGTTCCTACTCCGGTCAACCCGCCCATGGAATAGGTCACTCCAAATATCTTGACCTGCATTGGATATATTGCCACCTGAGACACCAGATTGTCATCATCGAACCAGCCGATAACATCTGCCTTCTGCATGGTCGGGAACTTTGCCCGGATGATTTCTTTCTCCTGCCATCCAATAGAGCTCAGTTCATGCTCCGTAACCTGAAAAACATATCGAAGCAGTGCATTATACTGTTCCATATATTCACTGCCTACTGGTTTCATTTTAAGGTTCTTTTTATTCATCATACTTATTTCTCCGAATCGTTTACATAAGTCTTCGTTTTCATTATTTGCCCAAATTACTATAGCATGTTTTCTATAAATATTCCATACCCACTGGTAGAATCATTCACCAGTACATGCGTCACTGCCCCTATGATCCTGCCATTCTGTATGATAGGTGCTCCACTCATTCCCTGCACGATTCCACCGGTAAGCTGCAGCAATTCTTCATCCGTAACAGTCAAGGCAATCTGTCGATTCAGGTTCTCTGCATTGGGCATCAGTCTGGTAATCCTTACATCATAATATTTGGTCTGTCCATCAATGTTACACAGAATCTGCGCATCTCCTTCTTTCACATCCTGCTTTAGTCCGACCGGCAGCGCCTGTGTGGTTATACTGTCCGCAAAAGCCTGGGATGCCACGCCATAAATTCCCTCTTCCGTATTGCTCATAATGACCCCTGAGACCTGCTCCGGCTGATATTCAATGATTCCTGTAAGTTCCCCGGGGGTTCCTCTCTCCCCTTTTCTGATGGCAACGATCTCTGTATGATACAAAAGACCGCTGCCAAGCTGTAGGAGTTCTCCCGTATCTGTATCGTTGATTCCATGTCCAAGTGCTCCAAAATGAAGCTCTTCATCCAAAAAAGTCATGGTTCCGATTCCCTGTGCACTGTCTCTTAGCCAGGTTCCGATCTTATACACTCCATTCTGATCCTGCATGGGACTGATTCTCACCTGAATTATCTTTTCATTACGTGATACCTGTAATACAATATCCCTGCCATTTCCATTTTCCACATAATCCTTGATCTGTCTCTTGCCGGTAACTGCCACTCCATCCATTGCCATTACATAATCTCCAGCCTGTAATTTATATACGGATGGAGACTGTTCCTGCCCTTGAGGTCCTTCAAAGGTTCCCGTATCAATTACAAGTACCCCCTGTGTCTTCATGTAGATTCCAATGGGCTGCCCTACAGGTATTAAGCGGGTATTTTCAATTACTTCTATATCTATGCTTTTAAGAGGAAGTACTCCAAAAAGCCTGAGTTCCATCTGACAGGTATCAGGACTTTCTCCTGCAACAATAGTCACTGGCTGGTTCAGCGCAATTACCTTATCTGAATCCACATTCAACACACCGGAAGCCGGAACTTTCAAATCAATTCTTTGACTTGTCCCAGCCTGAATTCGTATGATATTAGGTATTTTCTGCTCATAGTAGCTGTATGATGCCCATAAGAACATTCCCAGGGCAAAGCCCAGAAATGCATAGAGAAACAACTGATACCGACGTTTTCTGCGTTCAGATACTCTCACATTTTTCACAATTAATCATGCCCTTCTTCTATTTATAGCCTTATAGCCTCCAAATCCGAAGGCATCTTATTCTGAATGAATTATCAATGTATAGTATATGGTTTTTCCCTAAAAATACTTATGTCAAAATCTGTTATTGTTGTCTGAATATTAACATGATATAATTATTTTATCTGACATTATGCGAATTATTTTTTGCTGTATAAGAAAGGGCATTCAATTATGTTTCACTCTACAGTTTCAGGACTTCCGGATTTGAAGTCTTTTCATGAATTTACTTATAAAATGTGGTCATCTGCACAGGATGATCGTTTTGCCATGCTCTTTCTTCGCATCAATGCCGGCAAAAAGAGTCTTACAGCTTCTTTTCTTGCTGATTTTGTCCAAAATATAATACGTGGCAAAGAATATATATTATCTGCATGTCAGACCGAGTCAGATACTTTTCTGATTCTGGTAGACTTGGAACGTCTTCCTCTGAATCAGTTATATGACAGATTAAAGACAGATTTTATAAATTTTCTGTGTTATTATGATTACGTAATATATGTTGGTGTTGGCTTCGCCACTTCCAGGCTCTCTTCTATTCAGGAATGGGAAACTATGGCAAAAACTGCCTGCGAAGCTGCCTGTATGCATGGGGCTTCTTCTAAGGTATCTCTCATGTTTTACCGGGAAACATTAAATACACAGCATCAGGAGCATCGTATTCTTCCTTTATTTGACAGCCTGTTATCTCATCATCATCTGGTCGTTTATCTACAGCCAAAATACAGGCTTGGACAATCTTCTCCTATCGGTGCGGAGGCTCTGGTTCGGATTCTGGATACGAATGGACATTTGCTGAATCCTGCTTCCTTTTTACCGACTCTTGCAAAATATGAACTGGACAACCAACTGGATCTTATGGTGATGGAAAGTGTTTTGAAGTGTTTACATACCTGGGATGTATCTGGAATGGCACCACTGCCTGTCAGTATTAATATGTCATCAGGGAATTTTATCAACTCTGATTTTATGGATATTTTCCTGAAAGTGATGGACAAATATGAATCTGTACGACATTTGCTTGGTTTTGAGATAGGCGCTGCTGATTTTTATTCCAGTCCAAATGATATGGAGTCCATGATTCACACGTTGCATGACTTAGGCTGTAACGTCAGTCTGGATGGACTGGGAGGCGATGCACTTGTAATGAGTCAATTGGAAATCCCACCTGTGGATATGGTTAAATTCCATCGGCATTTCCTGCTCACCGGAATGAAAAATGCAAACAACCGGATTCTCTTTGAAAAAATGGCAGAAATATTCAATACCTGCAATATTCCCGTCTTATGTGAAGGAATCGAGACTTCAAAAGAAGCTCATTTTGTGCAGGAATGTGGCATTTCCTATATGCAGGGATTCTACTATGGACGCCCTGTTCCTTTTGATATCTTCGAAAAAAAATATATGATACCGCAGCCTGCTTATCTGGCATTTCACGCACAATAAAAGGAAGTCGTTTCAGACTTCCTTCTTTAATGCTGCTGTATGCAATAGTTCCCTGGCATTCTCTCTGACAGTATCTGTAATCGTCTCTCCACCAAGCATTCTTGCCAATTCTTCCACAACTTCTTCTTGTGGCAGGCGGGTAATTCCTGTTTCTGTTTTCTGATTTACTGCCTGTTTGGCTATTCTGTAATGTGCATCTGCCATGGCTGCTATCTGAGGTAAATGTGTAATGCAGATAATCTGATGACTTCTGGACAAGGCACCTAATTTCTCTGATACTTTCCATGCCGTCTTACCACTGATTCCTGTATCAATCTCATCAAATATCATAGTTGGAATCCTGTCTCTTGATGCCAGTACAGTCTTAATGGCAAGCATGATACGTGACAGCTCTCCGCCGCTGGCTACGCTGCCGAGACTCTTCATTGGTTCCCCCGGATTGGTGGATATCATGAATTCTACATCATCATATCCATTGGCAGCATATTCTTCTTTATGTCGTACCTGTATCTCGAATTTTACTTCCAGGAAATTCAGGTCTGTCAGTGCCTTCACCATATCCCCTGCAAGCTTCTTTGCTTCTTTCTGCCTGATAGCAGATATCTTACTGCAAAGTTTCTCAAGCTCTTCCTTCTGCCTGGCAAGCTCATGCACAAGCTGCTCTCTGTAAGCATCCATATTCTGCAGCTTCTCTATACGCTGTGCCTGCTGCTGCTGATATTCCAATACAGCCTCTATTGTTCCGCCATATTTTAACTTCAAATGATTTAACAGATTCAGGCGTTCCTGCGTCTGTGCAAATACTTCACCGTCAAATTCCATATCTGACAGATATTCTGCAATATTTCGGTTAAAATCATTTAAAAGACCATCTATCTGTTCCAGTTCGGCTACCAGTGACTTCGCATTGTCATCATATTCTTCAATGCTGCGCAGCTCTCTCACTGCTCTTCCCACTGCATCAGCCGCCGTCTGATCCTCACCGTCTCCTGTCAGTTGATAAGCTCTGGAAGCTGCCTCTACAATCTGTCTGCTATTGGACATACGTCGGTAGGAAGTCTCCAGCTCGTCATCTTCCCCAACGTGCAGAGCTGCCTCTGCAATCTCCTGGTATTCAAACTCTGCCAGTGATAACTCCTTAGCACGTAAGCCTTCATCCATTCCAGTCTCTTCGATCTCTTTTTGAAGATCTGTATATGTGTGATACTTCTGCTTCAGATCCTGTTTCAGTCGCGCAAGCTCCTCTCCTGCAAAAGAGTCCAGAATCTCCATATGATTCTTTTTATACAAAAGTGACTGGTGCTCATGCTGCCCGTGAATATCGATCAACAACTCAGATAATTCTTTTAACTGTCTGGTAGTTGCCGTCTCTCCACCAATCTTACAGATGCTTCTGTTTGGCTGGATTTTTCTCTGTATAATGATGATTCCATCCTCTTCTACAGGAATCTCCAATGCATGAATCTGTTCCAGCAGTTCCTGATCTGTTACCTGAAATACCAGCTCGACCAACGCATACTCTGCGCCATTACGAATCATATCCTTATCCGCTCTGGCACCCAGCGCAAGATTAATAGAGCCGATAATAATAGATTTACCAGCTCCAGTCTCACCACTCAGTATATTCAGTCCCTCTGCAAAATTGACTTCTGTCTCCTGAATCAGAGCCAGATTCTTCACATGTAAGCTTATCAGCATACTTTGTTACCCTTCTAAAATCTCATTGATCTTGTCTATAACTACTTTCGTTTCATCTGTAGATTTGATTGCAGCCATAATTGTATCATCACCTGCAATACAGCCTACGATCTCAGGGAATTTCATGGCATCCAGCGCTGCTGCTACTGCCATCGCCATACCCTGTACTGTTTTAATGACAAGAATATTCTGCGCCATGTTCATGGATACAAAACCATCACGAAGCACGCGAATATATTTATCCCCCAAATGACTGTCATCATTCTTGAGAATAATATATTTCTGCTTACCATTGCCTGTTGCAATCTTAGACAATTTCAGTTCACGAATATCTCTGGATACTGTTGCCTGTGTTACTTCAAAGCCTTCTTCTTTCAGATATGCAGCCAATTCTTCCTGTGTCTCAATATCATACTTATTGATCAGGTCAACTACTACCTCATGTCTCTGCCTTTTCATTCTGTTACCAAACCTTTCATACGACTCGCATCTTCTTCTGCAAGGTATCCAAAAAACTGACCTTGCTGAGCTTCATAATTTTCGTAGCTTTATCAGACCGTATGATTCTGATTTTGTCCCCTTCGTTAAGATTCACAGGATGTCTGCCATCAAAGCTGGCATCTACTTCCTGTTCTTCATCCTGCTTGAATCTTCCTATCTCCACATCAATTACATCATCCTCGGAAAGAATGATGGTTCTGTCATTGACAAGTGTATGGGAACAGACCGGTGTCATCAGAATTAATCTCGCCTTGGGCTCTACTATAGGCCCTCCTGCGGATAAATTATATGCTGTAGAACCAGTAGGCGTAGAGATAATCATACCATCTGCATTATACGTACTTAACAACTGTCCATTAACATAGATATTAAAATTTATCACATGAAGAGCACCTTTTCTGGTGATAACGATATCGTTAAGGGCAATCATCGGTGCCATACTCTCTCCGGCAATAACAGGAATACCGCTTAACATCATTCTGCTCTCTACTTCATACTTGTCTGCGATCAGACTATCCAGCGCTGTCTCGATCTGATCCTGCTCAACCTCAGCCAGATACCCCAGTGTTCCCAGATTTACCCCGATCATGGGGATATGTCTGCCAAGGTATTCTCCTGCCGCACGAAGCATAGTGCCATCACCGCCCAAAACAATGATACCTTCTACTGTATCATCTACCTGGTCCTTACAGATGCAGCCACGTTCTTCCAGATAATTGCGTATATAAGCTGTAGTCTCTCCACCTGTATCTTTCAACAGATTTGTATAAATATGAAATATTTTCATCTGTGCTCCTATGTTAACGTATAGTTTTATTGTATCATAATTTCAGAAAAATTCTACTAAAACATTAGATATCTAATGTTTTATGTGCATTTTCTACCGTTTGTGCAATCAATTGACTATATTCTTCATGAGGAAGTCTTTCATGTTCTGTGGGTTTGGAAGCTTTATATATATGCAATAAATATTCAATATTTCCTTCCGGTCCACGAATAGGAGAGAAATCCAGATGCAGAATCTCAAATCCAATGCTGACAGCATAATCCATGACCCTCTCTATTACTTCACGATGTACAGACGGTTCTCTGACTACACCCTTCTTTCCTACTTTCTCTTTTCCTGCTTCAAACTGTGGTTTGATCAGGCATACCATCTGTGCATCTGTCTTGAGCAGATTGTATGCCGGTCCCAGAATTTTGGTCAGCGAAATGAAAGATACATCTACAGATGCAAAATCCAGATCATCCTGAATATCCTCTCTGACCATGTATCTGAAGTTTGTCTTTTCCATGCAGACAACACGTTCATCATTGCGCAGTTTCCATGCCAGCTGTCCGTGTCCAACGTCTACAGAATATACCTTCACAGCACCATTCTGAAGCATACAGTCCGTAAAGCCTCCTGTAGAAGCGCCTATATCCATGCACACTTTACCTTCCAGAGATATGTCAAACTGCTTCATAGCCTTGGCTAACTTGAGTCCGCCTCTGCTGACATAGGGCAGAGTATTGCCCCTTACTTCCAGATTTGATATTTTGGTCTCGTCGAACATGGCACCTGCCTTGTCCTCTTTCTGGTCATTTACATAGACGCAGCCTGCCATGATTACTGCTTTTGCCTTTTCCCGTGATTCTGCCAGTCCTCTGCGTACCAGCAGCACGTCCAAACGTTCCTTCATTTATCTTTTAGCCTTTCTTCTATTGTCCACACAGCACTTCTTCAATTCTTCGCTGTATGGAATAAGCATCTATTCCTACTTCTTCACGTAATATATCTACATTGCCATGTTCCACATACTCATCCGGTATGCTGATGGTAAGAAGACTTCCCTGATATCCGCTTTCATCCAGATATTCTCTGACTTTCTCACCAAAGCCTCCGCTGGCTACATTCTCTTCCATGGTGACGATCAGGGAATGATCTTTCACCGCTTCGTTAAGAATCTCCGTATCAATGGGTTTCACGAATCTGGCATTGATAATACTGCATGAATATCCCTTTAACTGCAATGCTTCTCTGACTGCAAGTGCGGTCTTGACCATACTGCCAACAGCCACAAGCACAATGTCTTTTTCATGATAGATCCACTCACCCATTCCCAGTATGATGGGTTCACGATGTTCTCTCAAGCCGTCAAATGCCTCTCCTCTTGGATAGCGGAGCGCAATCGGTCTCTGGAAATCAATGGCAAATTTCAGCATGTCCGACAATTCCCACTTATTCTTAGGAGCCATGATATGCATATTGGGGATGGAAGAAAGATAAGACAGGTCAAAAATACCCTGATGTGTCTCACCATCACTTCCTACCAGTCCGGCTCTGTCTATTGCAAAGACAACAGGCAGATTCTGAATACAGACATCATGCAGAATCTGATCATATGCACGTTGCAGGAAAGAGGAGTAAATTGCTACTACCGGTTGCAACCCTCCTGCTGCCAATCCTGCTGCAAAGGTGACTGCATGTTCTTCTGCAATTCCCACATCAAAGAACCTGTCTGGATACATATTGTGAAACCGCTTCAATCCCGTGCCATCCGGCATTGCTGCTGTAATGGCTACTATTTTATCATTACGGTCTCCCTGCTTACACATAACCGTAGAGAATACATCGGTATAATTGGACTTTGTTTTCTGTTTCAGAGGCAGTCCTGTCTCAACATCAAAAGGCTCGGCACCATGGAATCTTGCCGGATGACGTTCCGCCGGGATAAATCCCTTGCCCTTATGGGTAATTACATGCACCAGCACTGCTGATTTCACTCTCTTAGCTTCTTTGAATACTTTCAGCATAGCAGGAATATTATGACCATCTACCGGTCCAAGGTAGGTGATTCCCATATCTTCAAAAAACATACCTGGAATTACCAGCTGTTTTACAGAACTTTTGGCACGACGAATACTCTCTACTATCGGATCACCAATTCTGGTCTCTTTCAGGGAATTATAAATGCCTTCCTTCAGATCAAGGTATTTATCAGCCGTTCTGATATTATTCAGATATTTGGAGACACCGCCCACATTCTCTGAAATAGACATATTATTATCATTTAATACAATAATAAAATTGCTCTTCATACGGGCAGCATTGTTCAGGGCTTCATATGCCATACCTCCTGTAAGGGAGCCATCTCCGATCACGGAAACTACGGTATGGTCCTGATGCATGATATCTCTGGCTTTTACCAGTCCTAATCCTGCTGAAATAGAAGTAGAACTGTGTCCTGTATCAAAGCAGTCGCAGTCGCTTTCTTTTCGTTTGGGGAATCCGCTCATCCCACCATATTTACGCAGGTTCTCAAATCCTGCCTTTCTTCCTGTCAGAATCTTATGTGTATAAGACTGGTGTCCGACGTCCCATACAATCTTATCCTCTGGAAGATTCAAGCTTAAATGAAGCGCCATGGTAAGCTCCACAGCGCCAAGATTGGACCCAAGATGTCCACCGGTAACACTGATCTTATGGATCAGAAATTGTCGAATCTCTTCTGCAAGCAGATTCCAGTTCTCCGGTGCCACTTTCTTTATATCATTTTCTTTTTCTATTGTCTCTAATATCATCTGACTAGCTCCTTTACAGGTCCTTGCACTATTTCTCTCTCGTTATCAGACTCGTAACCAATTCCATCAGAAAATCATTGGAATATCCTATGTTGCGAATTGTCTCTATCGCATGTAAGGATAATTCCTGCTGCTCCTTCCGTGACTCTTCAAGTCCTTTCAGCGTCACATAGGTCGTTTTGTGATTCTTGGCATCACTGCCAATGGGCTTACCCAACATTTCAAGTGTACTGGTAACATCAAGAATATCATCCTGAATCTGGAATGCAATTCCTATCTCATAGGCTGCTTTCTCGATCTGTGCTATCTCTTCCTGACTGGCACCGGCAAGAATTGCTCCCGTCATCATGGCTGCCTCTATCAGTGCTGAAGTCTTATGTGCATGGATAAACATAAGATGTTCTGTCGTTACCTGGTCTCCCAGATCTTCCGCTTCAATATCGGCTGTCTGCCCGCCGATCATGCCATAGATGCCTGCCTTCTGTGCAAGTACAGATAAAGCTCTGGCTTTCTTCTCCAGATCACCCTCCATGGTAAAGCTCTTCATGGCTGTCTCAAATGCATAATTCAATAAGCCATCCCCTGCAAGGATAGCCATTGCTTCGCCATATACCACATGTGTTGTCTTTCTGCCTCTGCGGTACTCATCATTATCCATTGCTGGAAGATCGTCATGCACCAGCGAATAGGTATGTATCATCTCAATGGCAGCCATAAAAGGTTCAATTTCTCTGCCTTTTCCGCCAAAGAGCCTGTAAGTCTCCTCCATCAGCATGGGACGAAGTCTCTTACCGCCTGCAAGTACACTGTAATTCATTGCTGCGATTACTGTCTTCTGCCAGCCTTCTTCTTTTGGAAGATATTCCTTTAATATTGCTTCTATGTGGTCTACTCTGTCTTTTAATTCTTCTTTAAAATTCATCCAGCTCACCATTTTCATTTAATTTGAGTACTTCTTTTTCGACCTTGTCAATCTTACTGTTGCAGGTCTGTACCAGTTTCATGCCTTCTTTATATATCTTAAAAGAATCCTCCAGTGAAATATCCGCATCTTCCAGCTTTTCAATGGAATTTTCCAATTTTTCAAATAACTGTTCAAGACTCATTTCTTTCGATGCCATAGTCGATCTCCTCAATCTCTAATGCCTTGGCTGATATCCTGCCATTTTGCAGATATATCTGCAGCTCATCTTCCTGCTTCACCTGTCTGATATCATGAATGACCTGCCCTTGCCTGTTCTCTACAAAAGCATAGCCCTGACTCAGTTTGTCCAAAGGCGATAAGCCTCTTAGCTGTTCTATATAAATAGCCAGCCGATGTTTATTTGATGACAGGTTTTGCTTCATCAGATGTTCCAGCTGTTCTTCCAGATTCATCAGATGAGTCCTTTTCTCCTGTATCTGATTAACAGGACTCAGATAACGAAGCTGCATCTGATAGGATTCCAGCTGATGCTTCTCTTTTCCAAGCTTATCCTGCATGCGAAAAGTCAATGTGTCCCGTACGGCTCTGATTCGCTCCATCAACTGTTCATAATCGCATACTGCCAGCTCTGCTGCCGCTGAAGGTGTCGGGGCACGCATATCTGCCACATAATCTATAATGGTAGTATCTGTCTCATGTCCCACTGCTGATATAATGGGAATCTGACAGTCAAAAACTGCCTGTGCTACTGCCTCTTCATTAAAAGCCCACAGATCTTCTATGGAACCGCCGCCTCTTCCTACGATCATCGTATCCACACCAAGATGCTCCAGCGCATGAATGCCTTTTATAATACTGGCTGCCGCCTGGTCTCCCTGTACAATGGCAGGATAAAGGATGATCTGGATATAGGGATTGCGTCTTTTGGCTATGTTAATAATATCCCGGACTGCTGCCCCTGTAGGTGCTGTTACAACGCCCAACGTCTTGATATACTTAGGGATTGGCTGCTTATACTCCGGGGAGAACATCCCCATTTCAGCAAGTTCTTTCTTTAACTGTTCATATCTTTCATAGAGTAGTCCCGCTCCGTCCAGAATAATATCTTTCGCATACAGCTGATATTTTCCATCTCTTTCATAGACGTCAACGGCACCGCCAACCACTACCCTTTGCCCTTCCTGTAATCGAAAGGCAAGACCAGACCGGTTGCCGGCAAACATAACACATGCTATGGTTCCTTTTTCATCCTTTAGTGTAAAATAAATATGCCCGGATGAATGATATTTACAGTTGCTTATCTCTCCCTTTACATATACTGAATGTAAGAGATAGTCCTGCGTGAACATATTTTTAATGTATGAATTGATCTGTGCAACTGTATATATGTTACGCATACGAATGCCTTACCTTTCCAGCATCTACACGAACTTCGCCAATACGCCGTTTACAAAACCTGCAGATTCTTCCTGTCCGAATTTCTTGGCAATCTCTACTGCTTCGTTGATTGCAACACCTGCGGGTACATCTTCATCAAATTTGATCTCATATATGGCAAGACGCAGGATAGTCAGTTCGATCTTTCCCATTCTTTCTGTTGTCCAGCCCTTTGCCTCCTGGTTGATCATACCGTCTATTTCATCGAGCTTCTCCAAAATCTTATTGCTCTTCTCTGAAATATAAGTCTCATCTTCCGGCTTCATATTCAGTTCATAATCTTCAAAAAACAGCTTCTCCTGTTCAGGCAGCTCTTCCTTATCATAGAACTCTGCTCTGAATATCAATTTAAATATCTGTTCTCTAAGCTCTCTTCTGCTCATGCAATCTAACGTACCTTTCTCCTGTCCGTAAATCCAGACAGCTCTTTATTTATTATCTGCCATTTCAATGCCAACAATGCGAATGTTCACATCTGCTACTTCCAGACCTGTCATTGTCTCAATAGCGCTCTTTACCTTCTCCTGAACCTTATTGCAGGTAGCCGGGATATTGTAACCATATTCCAGAGTTACAGCAAGATCTGCTGATACTGTCTTATCAAGAATGTCTACTTTAACACCTTTGGTAAGCTTCTTCATGCCTACTTTACCCATTAATTCGTTAGTGATGTTGCCTGCCATGGCACTTACACCATCTACTTCTGTTGCAGCAAGACTTGCAATCATGGCAACTACATCATTTGCGATCTTAACAGTTCCAAACTCATCTCCGTTATCTAAAACCAATGTACCTTTTTCCAGTTCTTTTTCCATAAGTTACGACCTCCTGTTTCTTTTCTTATCATTATACCCTTATTTCATGGTTTTGCCTACTCAAATTATATGGTTTTCTCAGATCCAAAAACTGAGTGTCAATTGTGTCTCATTCATTGTATAGGAGATGGAATTTCCATCTGTCTGTAAAAAGCGAAAGACTTCCTGTTCGTCAATCAGTTTTTCTTTTATCTGTGAATATACCCCTGCATTACTGCATTTCATTGTAATATATCCGGTCTGACTCTGCTGTGCCTTTTCAAAAATCCATTTTATCTGGTCTTCATTATAAGTGTCCAGATACAGTCCTTCACGCACATAATAATTGTCTGCATCTGCCGTGCACTCCGGTAATGGGATACTCTCATCCAGTTGATGTGTCTTCTCCAGTTCCTGTGTGGTCACAAGAAAATAATCATAGTTAATAGAAGGAATCCTGACATTTTCTGTGCTTTCTTCTGCTTTGCTGTAAGAAGCATCTCCCCAGGTCGGATCCAGATAATAGTACTCGCCATCTGCCAGTACCAGATCCCAGGCATGTCCTTCTCCATTGGTCTGTCCTGTGACAAGTAATGTCTGTATGCCTTCTTTCTGAAGTAAATACTGCATTGCCTTGGCATAACCCTGACAGACTGATCTTCCATCCAGAAATACGGATTGGATATTCTGGTTGTTCTCCGCATTACTGTCATATTCTGTCGCTATAATCAGGGAATCATAAAGATACCTGATGATCGTATACTGATCCGCAATCTGGGCAAGCGGTGCTGTCATCTGCTCTGCCACAGTCTCTATACGCTGCATCGTCTGCTGCACATTCTCCCAGGTCATTGTATAAGTTCCTGTAAATGTGAGCTTCGTTAAAACATTTCCTGTCGTATACTGCGTATATTGGTATCCCTCTACATAGAATAATTCAGGATGATCTGCCAGAACATACTGAAATACGGTATTCAATTCATCAATATCCAGGGTAGATACTGCTGTATCTGTCTCCATTCTCTGTAGAGATCTGTATATCTCCAGATACAGCTTCTGTCCTTCCTTATCCAGTGTATGATATGCATAATATATAGACGGCAGTTCTTCTAAAGTCTCTTCACTCTCAGACATGTCAGTTTCTGTTGTCTGCTCAGACTCTATTGTCTCTGTATGAGCATCCTGTACCTGTTGAATATATCCACCTATATCTCCCAGTCCCTGTTCTATCTCCTGCTCTGAACATCCTGAAAAAAGGGATATGATCATGATTGACAATAAAATGACTACCGCTCTTCGTTTAACCACGTCCAAACTCAGATAATACCAGCCCCTTGTTTCTGTCTATTGTCATACCGATACTCCACTGATTTACAAATAAAAGTAATGGATTACCCTTCAGATCCTGAATCTTCTTCATATCTGAAGTTCCGGTCAGCTTATTCATATCAATTTCATCTTTGTTCTCGATCCAGCGAATATATTCATATGGAAGTGGTTCGAGACGTATCTCTACGTTATATTCATTCTCCAGTCTGTATTTTAAAACATCGAACTGCAGTACACCTACTACACCTACAATGATCTCTTCCATACCTGTATTAAATTCCTGGAAGATCTGAATCGCACCTTCCTGTGCAATCTGATTAATGCCTTTTACAAACTGCTTACGCTTCATGGTATCCAGCTGTCTTACACGGGCAAAATGCTCCGGTGCAAATGTAGGGATTCCTTCATAACAGATATTGTCCTTAGGCATACATACGGTATCTCCGATTGAGAAAATACCCGGATCGAAGACACCTATGATATCGCCTGCATACGCTTCACTCAGTATCTTACGTTCATCTGCCATAATCTGCTGTGGCTGGGAAAGGCGCATGATCTTGCCGCCCTGCACATGCTTTACTTCTTCGCCGGCATCAAATTTACCGGAGCAGATACGCATGAAAGCGATTCTGTCTCTGTGTGCTTTATTCATATTCGCCTGAATCTTGAATACAAAAGCGGAGAACTGGTTGTCCACAGGATCAATTGTCTGTCCCTGTGAAATACGTGGAAGCGGTGTCGTTGCCATCTTCAGGAAATTCTGAAGGAATACTTCTACACCAAAGTTGGTAAGTGCTGAACCGAAAAATACAGGGGTCAGCTTACCACGTCTTACTTCGTCCAGGTCAAATTCTGCACTGGCGCCATCAAGAAGATCAATCTCATCTCTTAATGTAGTCAATGTCTCTTCTCCAAGCGTAGATAACAGAGTATCTTCATCATCCATGGAAATGACGGTTGTTTCACCTTCCTTTGTACCTTTCTCTGTGTCAGAAAAAGTCAATACATGATTCTCATGTCTGTCATATACTCCCTTGAAACGCTTACCGGAACCGATAGGCCAGTTGACCGGGCAGGTTGCAATTCCAAGTTCCTTTTCGATCTCATCCAGTAATTCAAAGGTATCGTTGGCATCCCTGTCCATCTTATTGATAAAGGTAAAGATAGGAATACCTCTCATACCGCAGACCTTGAATAACTTCCTGGTCTGTGCCTCTACACCCTTGGATGCATCAATGACCATGACTGCTGAATCCGCTGCCATCAGTGTTCTATAGGTATCTTCCGAGAAGTCCTGATGTCCCGGTGTATCCAGAATGTTAATACAATATCCATCATAATTGAACTGCAATACAGAGGAAGTAACCGAGATACCTCTCTCCTTCTCAATCTCCATCCAGTCAGACACTGCATGACGTGCCGTTGCCTTTCCTTTCACACTTCCTGCAAGATTGATTGCTCCGCCATATAATAAAAATTTCTCTGTTAAGGTTGTCTTACCTGCATCGGGATGCGAAATAATGGCAAAAGTTCTCCTCTTATTTATTTCCTCTGCAATATTACTCACTTGTATGTCCTCCGTAATTCATTTATAGCAATGACTTGCCTGCTACGCCCTGTTCAACACCCAGATAGTGAAGCACGGTAGCTGCAATGTCTGAAAAGCTGTCTCTTGTACCGTAGTTGACCGGTGCAATATTCTTACCATACATGATAAAAGGTGTATGCTCTCTTGTATGGTCAGTGGTCTTGGTATAAGCCGGATCACAACCATGATCTGCGGTGATCATCAATACATCATCATCACGCATTTTACCAAGAATCTCCGGTAATTTCTGGTCAAAATAAGTCAATGCCTTGGCATAACCGTCTATATCACGGCGATGTCCGTACAGCATATCATAATCAACAAGATTAATAAAGCATAAGCCATCAAAATCCTTATCCAGATATTCCAGTGTTCTTTCAATGCCTTCTGCATTGCCTTTTGTATATGTGAACTCAGTAATGCCTTTTCCGGCAAAGATATCATTGATCTTACCAACTGCGATCACGTCCTTGCCAGCTGCCTTAATCTCATCCAGCATGGTATCCTTAGGTGGAAGCAGTGAGAAATCATGTCTGTTCGGTGTTCTGGTATAATTGCCTGAGGTTCCTACAAAAGGTCTGGCAATGACACGTCCTACACCGTGCTTACCCTGCAGCAGAGCTCTTGCCTGTCTGCAATACTCATATAAAGTCTCAAGAGGCACAACATCCTCATGTGCTGCGATCTGGAATACGCTATCTGCTGATGTGTAAACGATAAGCTTACCTGTCTTAACATGCTCATCACCGTAATCCTTGATAACTTCTGTACCTGAATAAGGCTTATTACATAATACACCTCTTCCTGTAAGTTTCGTAAATTCGTCCAGTACTTCCTGTGGAAATCCATTCGGATATGTTGGAAGCGGATTCTCTGAAATCAATCCTGCTATCTCCCAGTGACCAATGGTCGTGTCCTTTCCCTTGGATTTCTCTGTCATGCGTGCTACAGCAGCTGTAGGATGCTCCTCCAGAACCTGATTCTGTACGCGCACACCTTCAATATTTAAAAGGCCGAGCTTTTTTAAATTAGGAATATCAAAATAAGAGCTGGTGGATACAGAACCTATGGTATTGGTTCCAAAATCTCCAAAGGATGCTGCATCCTCCATCTCTCCTATTCCAAAACTATCTAAAACAATCAAAAAGACTCTCTTCTTCATAAGTGCTCCTTTCTACGTAACGGGTCAATACGCTACTATGACACTTTAGTATAACACAAGTCGTATAAAAAGACACCAGATTTTTGTCATTTTAAAATTATTTTACGATTTATGGTGTGGTTCCTGATACTGTGATAATAATGTTCTCCGCAGAAACATCTGTTTTTCTCTGCACAATATCCATGATCTGTGCTGTCTGCGCATCTGTAAGACTGACTGCATTCACCATAACATCCACTGTACCATCATTGATGCTGACAACAGTATCTGCATAGCCTTTGGCTTCCAGAAGCATCTGTGCATCTGTCTCCTTCTGTGCTGTCTGTGTCATTGTCAGCATGCTGTCAATGGCTTCCTGCTTGGCTGCCTCAGACAGGTTCTCATTATTGATGATTTCCAGAAGTGTTGCCTTGTTTTTGGCAATTGTCTGTTCCTTCAGAAGTCTTGCTCCATCCAGATTGGATACTGCTGTTGTGCTGGTAAACACTGCTTCGCCCGGAACCTCTACTTCATCATCTATCGCATCCGCAGCATCTGCTTTATCCTCTCCCTCACTTAACACACCATGATTCACAGATGTGCTGTCCACAGCCAGAGAGTCATCACTGTTCCCCTCAATCTGCATGTTACTGCTCAGATAATCCGATGTCAGTGTTGTATCATCTGTATCCATACTGGTAATATCTGTTAAAGAGCCATCCGGTTCCTCCTGCAGGGATATCGCATACATATCTTCATCTGAAATATCTGCCACATCATAAGTCAGTTCACTGTCGCTTCCATTGGTGGACAGGAAGTCTTCTTCTCCGATCTTGGCGCCTGCAAAATTCAAATAGCCTGCTACAGCTATCATAATCGCCAATGCCGTAATCATAATCTGATTCTTTTTCAATAATTTCTTCATCAAAACCATATCCTTCCTATGATTTTTCTTTCCTACTCTTATCTTATTCTGTATTCCTTTCTAATAGTACCTGATTGTCTGTCCTTTTTTGTGTTTGCTGCAATGTCAGGACTTCCACCTTATTGGCTTCGATTCCATACAGTGCCATTGCCGAGCGCACAAGCTGTATCCGCACGCTCTCATTTGCTGCTCCCTCGGCTGCAATTACCATGCCTTCAATCTGTGGTTTCCTGGTCTGTGATACAAAAGGCACTTGTTCCCCATAGTTGCTGGTGGTATATACTGTAGTCTCTTCTTTTCTGGTTTCACTGGAAGACTCTGACTCCCCATCTCTGGAAGTCTCATATACCGGTGTATCTTTCTCTACAATGTATTCTGGTGAAGTCTCCATATAAATCAGTACTTCTACCTGTCCTACCCCCTCGACTTTTGCAAGGAAAGTCTCCAGTTCTTCTTCCAGCTTCCTGCGGTATTGTATCTCATCCATTTCCAAATTACTGGTATTTTCAGTTTGTTCTGCTGTACTCTGTGTTTGTTTTTTATTAAAATAACTATTGTTATTATTTACTGGCAGACAAATGACATAGAGTAGAATCCCTCCAAGGAACACTATCAGCATACCGTCTCTGGACAGCTTCCTATCTCCCCGTTTCACCCCCTCCAGATATTGTCGTATGCTCTTCCAGATTCTGTTCATTGTCCTGCTCCCTTCTGTCATACTCTTCCTGCGCATCCTCTATGATCCGATCTTCCAGCCATTTTGAATACTGCTCTATCTTCTCCTGTGGCAGTGTACTGTCCTCGCTCCATTTCTGCATCCATTCTGTACTGGCATAATCTACCCCCAGCCAGTCACTTCGCAGCCTATCAACAAAGTTCGTCAGAATCTGACAACAGATGCACAAGGTCAGCAGATACATGAACAGTTTCAGGTATTTCTGATATATACTCCCCTGTGTAATCTGCAAAAGGCATTGAAAACAAATCACTGTATAAATAAGCACCCGCATCTGTGTGACCAGTTGTTCCATAACTCCTCCCTGTTATCCTGAAGTTGCTTTGGTAATTGCCGCAATCGACACAAAAAACAGTGCCGATAAAGTAACCAGCATACGAAGCAGCAGAAATCCTGCATCTGTCAGATACTGCGTACACTTTAACATACGCTGACCTCCTGCAATACTGCCAAGCGCCGTTGCCAGCTTGATCGTTCCCAGTATCATAAACACCTTTAAAATCGGTATGATAATGATCAATATCAGAATAAGCAGTATAGTTACGCCAAAGCTGCTCTTCACTGCATTTGCCGACATTATAGTAACACTTGTTATTGATTCTGCAATATCACCGATTCCTGGCAATGCACCAGCTGTCTTCTGCATGAAGGTCAGATTTGTTTTATCAATAACTGGTGTTATTATTGTTTGCAATATACCACTTCCACTTACCAGTACAATTAAGCCTTTCAAAACCCAAAGAATCCCCTTCTTGATCAATTCCATAATTCCCCGAAATCTGTCTTCCCCCATGAGACTCTCTGCCACACCGATAAGCATATATGCTTCTACTGCCGGTACACAGCCTGCCACAACAATCCCTTCTATGAGACATATAAATCCAAGAAGCAATTTATAAAATACGGAAGCAGATAACCCAGAGCCTGCCGCCGCAATGCAGATCATATAGGAGGGAATCGCAAGCTTGAGAAATTCCAGCATATGCTCCATAGTCTGTGTTACGATACTCTTGGTCTCCTGCAATGCAGTAATCAGAACAACCATCTGACATAGCAGAAACAGGAATTCTGCTGTCTGTGCCGCACCTGTATTCTGAAAGGCGCCTAAAAAAGATGTAATGACAGAGCAAAGAATAAATAACACCAGTATGGAAATAAATAATTTCTTCCACTCTGTTGTATATCCCAATATATAGGTATGGATATATTTCCAGAACATCATAGGTTCCATCACCCAGTTTCCCTGTAGAATCTCCTGCATCATGTCTACTATATGAACAGGTTGTCCCGGCAACAATTGTTTCAGGAATGCGTCTATGCGTGCTGTATCAGGCAATATTTCTTCCAGGGTGTTATCCCATTCCCAATTCATCCCATCATATCCTCCAGCATCTCTATCATAAGCTTCAACACTGGCAGCCCTGATACCATAATCGTAATCTTACCAAATAATTCAATATGATTACTTAAAGTTCCATATCCTGCATCTTTACACAGATTCGCAGCAAACTCACATAAATAGGTAATCCCAATGAGTTTTAACAGCAGATTTACATACTGTCTTTTCTCCCCAAGAAGAGCATCCCACTGCTGTAGCTCCCTCATAACTGTCTCTAATACCCCCATGATACGAAGGGCAAGTAATAAACTGGTCAGTACAATTACAAATACAGCATACTCTGGTCTGTCCTTTTTCAGAATCAATGCAGCAAACAATCCGGCAGATGCCGTTATACATACCACAAACATTTTTCACACTTTCCTTATAATCCAAATAATCTCTGAATCATATCAAACAGGTCATATATATATGGAACAATCCAGGACAATACCAGAACAAGTCCCGCAAGGCTGATCAGAAAAGCATGTTCTTCCCTGCCACTGTGCTTTAACACCTGCCCCAATATGGTAATCAGTATTCCTACTGCCGCAATCTTAAAGATCAAATTCACTTCCATCAGTTCACCCATTACAGAAACAGCACAATACAAAAGATTCCCGCCAACAGGCTAAGTGTCTGTATCAGTCTGCTTCTCTCTTCTTTTCTGCACTTAATCTTCTCTATCTCTTCATCCAGATTCCCCATCAATAATCTCAGGGAAGCAATCTGCATCTCATCCTCCTCACAGCCCAGACATTCCCCTATACGAGCCAGATTGTCCATAGCAGCAGGTGGATAATACCTGCGTTTCCTTAACTTATCTGTCTGTTCATTCCATAATGTATGTAAGCTTCTTCCCTCTTCCTTCTGCATCTGATATGCAACCTCCAGCGTAAGACTCCTGTATGGCTCCTGTAGCTTCTCACCTGTCTGTTCCAGTATCTCCTGTATTGGTCTATGCAGGAATGCAATTTCTCTTGTTATATATAATAACATCTGTTTTTGTTCCGTATCATGATATAACATACATTTCATTTCCTGACATAATGCGTAACCAAATCCCTGTGTACCACATAATACTAACGCTGCTGCAACTGTCTTCTGCCACATAATTCTCTGCCTTCTCCATCCCATATCTGTACTGTCCGTTCTCCATCCGCTTCTCTATGCAGTACAATATATCTCCTGAACAGACACTGACTGATCAATGCTCTCAATTCCTCTTTTTCTACAGCGTCTTCAACACCCAATCCATGAGCAGTGGCAAGCACCGCACAACCGCTAACTCCTGCATACAATACTGCTGCTGCGTCTCCACTGGAGCCAATCTCATCCATTGCAATGATCTCCGGTGCAAAGGTACGAACCAGTATTTCCACTCCCCCTCTTTTATTGCCTCCTGTGATAATATCCGTTCTGATTCCACAGTGCAGTGAAGCACTTCCCCTGCATGCTCCCGCAATCTCTCCCCTTTCATCTATTACCCCGACATTAATTCCCCTATACTGCTCATTACCATCCGCGTACATCCGCACCATATCCCGCAAAAGTGTCGTCTTTCCTGCCGCCGGTGGCGATATGATTAAGGAGTTGCAGGGCATTCCCCTGTCATACATGTACTCTCTGATATTCTCTCCGATTCCTACAACCTCATGAGCAATCCGAATATTCATATAGCGGATATATTTCACAATATATCCCTGTTCTACACGAATGACTTCCCCGGTAATTCCTACACGATGTCCCCCTGTCAGTGTCATATACCCCTGTTTTCTTTCTTCTTCATATGCATATATGGAATCATGACACAGATGCCTGAATATCAATTCCATTTCTCTGTCAAAATAAATGACATGTTCCCCTTCCTTATTTAGTAAAAATCTTTCACCGGAGATTGTCCGAATGCTTACCGGGCAATTCACCCGTAGACGTATCTCCTGTATCTCATTCCACCTTTGCTCCCACATATACCATGGTGTCCGTAATTCCTCCGGGAAAAAATATAACACCGTCATACTTCTCACCCCCTTATCTCAATATATGTGGACGAGTCTGAAATATTCCATCTAAAGAGCATAACTATTCAGAACTACATGCGCAAAAAAACACAGTACCTAATTAAAGATACTGTGTT
>CAVBMG010000050.1:0-23978 GCA_963596435.1 Agathobacter sp. | reverse complement strand
ATGCGATAGTGGCGTAGTTGGTAACGCGCGACCTTGCCAAGGTCGAGACCGCGGGTTCGAGCCCCGTCTATCGCTCTCAGAAACATTTTAATATTGATGACAGAGTACAGTCGATAAACAAGCATTAAGGCAATACTTAATGAACAAATTAAACTAGGTTATGTCGCAGCGGGTTTAACTCGCTATTCGCTCTCTCAATAACGCCCGCAGGTTTATGGAAACATGGATTTGCGGGTCTCTTTTTGTCTCACCAGTTCAGCCATATAGCCGAGCAAATGCGATTGTGCTCGCACAAATGAGCATTTGCCCGACTATATGGACTGAGCGCCACGTTCATGAGCAATCCGTCTGCGAAGCAGGCTTTGGAGCGCGGAGCGCGAGATTGCGAATGGCGCGCCTGAACGGAACTCGCTCCCACCTAAAATCGGACGAGCCTCGATGGCGCAGCTCATCGGGCACGACCCTTTACCTCCTAAGTGCCTCAATGGCGTCAGCCCATTGGGCACGACCCCTTAATTCCTAAGTGCCTCAATGGCGCCAGCTCATTGGGCACGTCTCCGTAACCTACCAGCGACCTCGATGGCATTAGCCCATCGGCACGCCCCCCTTCTTTTCAAGGAGAACCATATGAATATTGGAATATTTGACTCAGGAATCGGTGGAATGTCCGTCCTTCACCAGGCTCTCACCACCCTCCCTCATGAAAACTATATATTTTATGCAGATACCGACCACGTCCCCTACGGAACCAAGACCAAAGACCAGGTCATATCCTATGTAGACGAAATGATACAATTCATGTTATCTCATAACTGCAAAGCAGTAGTCATTGCCTGCAACACCGCAACCTCCGCCGCTGCGTCCATCATGCGTCAGAAATACACTATCCCTATTATAGGAATTGAACCCGCGGTAAAGCCCGCAGTGGAACAAAGTCATGGCAGGCGTGTCATGGTGGTAGCCACTCCCCTTACAATCCGTGAGGAAAAGCTCAAGAATCTTGTAGACAGAGTAGACAATGCCCATCATGTAGATTTGCTCCCTTTACCGGAACTGGTGACTTTTGCAGAGAGAGAAGAATTTAATTCCCCACAGGTGGAATCCTATCTATGCAGGGAACTATCCTCCTATGACTTGTCCACTTACGGAGAACTGGTATTAGGCTGTACCCATTTTAACTATTTCAAAGACAGTTTTCGCAAGATCATGCCTTCCCAGGTACAGATCATAGATGGTAATAAGGGAACTGTGAACCAGTTAAAACGTATTCTTGAAAGTACAGATCAGTTAGAACAGTCAGAGGGAAAGGTAAGATATTTTACATCAGGCAGAGAAGTGGTGGCATCAGAACAGCTTGCCAGAATGGACAGGCTTCATGCCAGACTGGAAGAAATGTCACGTATAAAATGATAAAATGCTGCGCTTTATATTTATTTATATAGAAGAAAACGGGATGTTGCATGAAAGCACATCCCATTTTTTTCAAGTAACCGGTTTATTCCAGATTCAGTTTCTTGGTCATCATATGAATATTGATAAAGTACATTGCAATTGCCAGAATGACTGTAGTAATTAAAATGGCAATAAAAGCCGGCATCATAAAGCTCATCAGCGGCAGTGTATCACCGGCAACTGAAGCTGCGAATAACTTACCATAGGTTGGAAGCATTGCCAGATAAGCAATGACCTGCATAATCATGGTAACAATGAAATACGCAAGAATTGCACCAAGAATGCGGTGTTTTGTGTAAAGCTGTCCCAGACTGACACATCCTAACAGAATACAGCATCCGGTAATGCTGCTGATCAGACTGTATCCGGTCAGGAATATACAGTACTGTGTCAATGTTACACCAAGTGACTGTTGGAACTCTGTGCTTAGTATTGCAAAAGACATGGTTCCTGTATAACCTGTGGCATCTGAACCCAATACGGCTGCAATGATCACTGCAAAATATACGATTACAGAAAGAAAAATTGTAATAGAAGCCAGAAGCTGGATAAGGCATGAAGCTATTGTTTTGGCTCCGACCAGCTGTTTGGCAGACACAGGTAACGTATGTGTCAGATAAGCGGCATCCGTATAGCATGATTTATAGAAACGGATTGCAACGATAAGACTTGTTCCAATGCTGCATATAATTAAGCCGAGATAATAAATCAGTATAGAGCCTATGAGCATAAAGAGTGAGTAGTTTTCATTTACATCATCAAATTCAAAATTGATGGACACAATGATTAAGGAAGAAACTAGCGTTGTTCCGATCAGAACGGTGAGCATGATCAGAAACTGACGGCTGAGACTTTTCCACTCATATTTTATTAATTTCCCTAACATGCGTATACCTCCCTGAAATAAGTATCAATAGATTTACCCTGTTTCTCGCGGATGGCATCTGCGGATGTATGGAGAAGCAAGGAACCATTCTTCATGAATATGACTTCATCCAGTATATTCTCAATATCTGTGATCAGATGAGTAGATAACAGGATAGTGGCATTTTCATTGTAATTCGTAATAATTGTGCGCAGAATAAAGTCTCTGGCGGCAGGATCTACTCCGGCAATCGGCTCATCAAGAATGTAAAGTTCAGCCTCCCTGCTCATGACAAGAATTAACTGTACCTTTTCCTTGGAGCCTTTGGATAAGGTCTTTAATCTGGCATCCGGGTCAATGTCCAGAGAAGATAACATACCATAGGCACGGTCCTCATTGAAATCTTCATAGAAATCCTTAAAATAGGAAATCATTTCACGGATTCTCATATTGCTCTGTAAATAAGTACGTTCCGGCAGATAGGAGACCACCTTTTTCGTCTCGATTCCCGGTGCATATCCATTGATGGTAACAGTACCGCAGGATGGTGCCAGCAATCCATTGATCATTTTGATCAGAGTGGTCTTACCACATCCATTAGGCCCCAGAAGTCCGATAATCTTACCGCGTGGTATAGACAGGTTCATGTGGTAAACTGCCATATAATTACCGGCACCTTTGTATTGTTTGCATAAATCCTTTACTTTCAATAAAGTGTCCATTATTGTATTCCTCCCTCAACTGTCTCTGTTACGAGTTTCAGAATATGTGCATTGTCATATCCCAACTCATTCATTTTCTCAAAAAATCCCTTAATCTGCAATAATGCAATTTCTTTTTGAACCTGTTCGATCATTGTAATGTCCTCCGTTACGGTTCTTCCGCTCCCTCTTTGTGTTGTGATCAATCCGCTCTTCTCTAATTCCATAAAAGCTCTCTGCATTGTGTTGGGATTTACACTGGCTTCGGCAGCCAGTTCTCTGACACTTGGAAGTTTACTTCCTGGAGCATAAATGCCGGATATGATTCGGGTCTGTATGATTTCCAGAATCTGTGTGTAGACCGGGCGATCTGCATTAAGTTCCCACGCCATATGAAATACTCCTTTCTGCTGTGTGTAAATCGTATTGCTGTATTAGTTGATTAATACAATAATACATAATATAAAAAAAGTCAATATAAAATTAAAAAAATATAAAATGAATAAAAAAACATCAACAGGGAAACTACATGTATATTTATGTGCGTTAAAGTAAACTGAAATGTAGAATAAAGTCAAAAACTCTGAAATTTTGTAAAAAATGAAAAGATTCAGAATTGCATATTTACAATGTATAATTATACAAAAATGCTGATAATAAATTAAGTGGAAGAAAATGGGACTATTGACATATAGAATATTTGATAATAAAATAGCATCTGTCAAAGAAAATATGTGATTATCGCCATAAAGGAGTGGAATGAGCCGAAGTAGGCGTATTCTCTCCTTATTTTTTTTGCCGAAGTTCAAATGAACTATTTTAAGTGATATAAGTTAAGTAAAGGAGAGTACTACAATATGTTCAAGTACATTATAAAGAGAATTGGTCTGGCGATTGTAACAATCTGGGCAGTTGCGACCATTACCTTTTTCCTGATGAATCTGGTACCGGGTGGTCCGTTCTTATCCGAGAAAGCAGTCAGTCCTAAGGCAATGGCAGCACTGGAAGCTAAATATGGACTGGATAAGCCGCTGTTCGAGCAGTATATTACCTATCTGACAGATGCTCTGCATGGAGATTTTGGCGATAGTCTGAAACAGAGAGGACGTACAGTTACTTCTATTATAGTAACAAAGTTCCCTGTATCTGCAAGAGTAGGTGGAGTTGCTGTGCTGGTAGCGCTGCTGCTTGGTATTCCACTTGGATGTATTGCAGCAATGCATCGAGGTAAATTCCTTGATAATCTGATCAGTGTCATATCGACCTGCGGTATTGCGGTACCGAGTTTTGTTATCTGTACAGTATTGATGTACCTTTTGGGCGTTCATTTAAAAATTCTTCCGACCTATGGTCTGACTTCCTGGAAGCACTATGTAATGCCTGTTATGGCGTTATCCTTCTATCCCATGGCATATATCATGAGACTGATGCGTTCTTCCATGCTGGATGTTCTTGGTCAGGATTATATGAGAACCTGTAAAGCAAAGGGTGTATCTCAGGCAGTCAGCATTTTCAAACATGCACTCCGTAATGCGATCCTGCCGGTCATTACCTATGTAGGTCCGATGCTTGCCTATACCTTAACGGGAAGTTTCGTTGTAGAGAAGATCTTCACAATTCCCGGTCTGGGTGGAGAGTTCATCGGTTCCATCTCCAGCCGTGATTACACGGTCATTATGGGAACTACAATCTTCCTTGCAACATTACTGATCGTTATGAATGTGATTGTTGATATCATTTACAAAATTGTAGACCCTCGTATTAAGCTCAATTAACGGAGGATATAGAAATGAAAGAGAACCCAATCAGTTTTCAGCAGAAATGGAATCCTGAAGATTTCCTGCCTGCAACAAATGAAGAAAAAGAAAGTCTCGTAGTCATGCGTGAAAGCGTAAGCTTCTGGAAAGACGGCTTTAGAAGACTTCGTAAAAATAAAGTAGCTATGGCGAGTCTGATTATAATTATTTTAATCATGATTCTGTCCTTTATCGTACCTTCCTTCTATCCTTATTCTTATAAGACACAGATCAAGGGTGCAAACAATCTGGCTCCTATGCAGTATTCCCAGGATGAGCTGGCAAGAATTGATGCGGGAGAGAGCGTATTCCCTCATATTCTTGGTACAGATAAGATGGGACGTGACTATGCGATCCGTGTTATGATGGGAAGCCGTATTTCTCTGATGGTAGGTCTGATCGCTACTGCTATTATTCTGGTAATTGGTTCCATTTATGGTTCTGTTGCAGCTTTCTTTGGAGGCTGGGTAGACCTGGTAATGATGAGAATTGTAGATATTATCTATACAGTTCCAGATGTTCTGCTGATCGTTCTTTTATCTTTTGCCATTAAGAGTCCTCTGGAATCACTGGCACAGGTTCCCGGTTTTGGCTGGGTACAGACAGTAGGTACAAACCTCATCAGTATCTTCATCGTATTTGCCCTGCTTTACTGGGTAGGTATGGCACGTATGGTACGTAGCCAGATTCTGATGCTCAAGGAGAGCGAGTATGTTACTGCTGCAAGAGCACTGGGTGCAAAGAATGGCAGAATCATTAAGAAGCATCTGTTGACGAACTGTATCGGTACTTTGATCGTAACAACTACTTTACAGATTCCTTCTTCCATCTTTACAGAGAGCTTTTTAAGCTTCCTGGGACTTGGTGTTGCAGTACCGCTTCCATCTTTGGGAAGTCTGGCAAGTGAAGCAATCAACGGTATTAATACATATCCGTATCTGCTGTTTATTCCATCAATACTGATCAGTTTGATTATTTTGAGCTTTAACCTGCTGGGTGATGGACTTAGAGACGCATTTGACCCTAAGCTCAAGAATTAACGTAGACAGGTTCATAGGAGGAAATTATGTCAGAATATCTTGTAGATATCAATCATGAGCGTCTATCCTTCTTTACCCCTGCGGGTGAAGTAAAGGCACTAAACGACGTGTCCATACATGTTAAGGAAGGCGAAGTATTAGGAATCGTAGGAGAAAGCGGTTCCGGTAAGTCTGTTACAGCATACAGTCTGATGGGGCTGACTGCATACCCGGGTAAGCTCATTGGAGGAACACTGGAGTTTAACGGACACAAAATTAATGAAATGACAGAGAAAGAGATGCGTAAGATCAGAGGAAATGAAGTATCAATCATTTTCCAGGACCCTATGACAAGCTTGAACCCTGTATATACAATTGGTAATCAGATTGAGGAGGTTATCCTTCTCCATACAGATAAAAAGAAAAAAGAAGCACATGAGCGTGCCAAGGAACTGCTGACTCTGGTAGGTATCAATGAGCCGGAGAAGAGATTAAAGCAGTATCCTCATGAGCTTTCCGGCGGTATGCGTCAGAGAGTCATGATCGCGATCGCATTAGCCTGTGAACCCAAGCTTCTGATCGCAGATGAACCTACTACTGCATTGGATGTTACAATTCAGGCACAGATTCTTGAATTGATGATGGAACTGAAGGATAAGCTTGGAATGGCGATTATCATGATCACTCACGATCTGGGTATTGTAGCCAGCATGTGTGAGAAGATCGCAGTTATGTATGCCGGCAGAATCGTAGAATATGGTACAACAGATGAGATATTCTATGAGCCAAAGCATGAATATACCAAAGGATTACTCAGAAGTATTCCCAAGCTGGATGCCAAGGAACATGAGAAACTGGTTCCAATCGAAGGTACTCCTATTGATTTGTTAAATCCGCCTAAGGGATGTCCATTTGCACCACGCTGCAATAACTGTATGAAGATATGTCTGCGTGAGATGCCACCTGTTACGACCTTTGGTGATGTCCATTATACACAGTGCTGGATGAATCAGAAGGCACAGATGGAAGGAGGAGAGACAGGTGAGCGATAAGTTAGTTGAAGTACAGCACCTGAAACAATATTTCCCAGCCGGAGGCTATGGTAAGAACAAGAAATATGTAAAGGCTGTTGACGATGTATCCTTTTATGTAAAAAGAGGAGAGACACTGGGACTTGTAGGAGAGTCCGGATGTGGTAAGACTACGACAGGACGTACTCTGCTGCGTCTGTATGAGCCGACTGCAGGCAAGATCATTTATGATGATCAGGTAATCTTTGACAGTGAGAAGAAGATTGCAGTAGATATGCTTCCATATCGTAAGAAGATGCAGATCGTATTCCAGGATCCATATGCAAGCCTTGATCCTCGAATGACAGTAGCCGATATTATTGGAGAGGCGATTGATATTCATAAGCTTGCTGCCAATAAGCAGGAAAGATATGATATCATTATTGAAATGCTTCGCAGAGTAGGATTGAATTCTGAACACGCCAATCGTTATCCCCATGAATTTTCAGGTGGACAGAGACAGCGTGTAGGTATTGCCAGAGCACTGGCAGTCAATCCACAGTTTATTGTCTGTGATGAACCTATATCTGCATTGGATGTATCCATTCAGGCACAGGTTATTAACATGTTTGAAGATCTCCAGCAGGAACTGGGACTGACATATCTGTTCATTGCCCATGACCTGTCAGTTGTAAAGCATATATCAAACCGTATAGGTGTTATGTATCTGGGTAAGCTGGTAGAGTTGGCAGACAGCTATGAGCTGACAACACACAGTGTACATCCATATACCAGAAGTTTAATCTCTGCAATTCCAATTGCAGACCCTAAGACAGCGAGACAGAATAAGCGTATCGTTCTTGAAGGCGATGTGCCAAGCCCGTTGAATCCACCTTCAGGATGCCGTTTCCGCACCAGATGTCCTTATGCGACAGAGCAGTGCGCTGCAGAACAACCTGAGTGGAGAGAGGTGTCAACAGGTCACTATGTGGCATGTCATCACCCATGTATCTGATAGACAGTTATGCAGTATTACTGCTGCATAGTGTTTATATATTTACAACTTTTATTTCATAGAGGAGGATATGGTATGAAAAAGAAAGTAATTTCTCTTATGCTTGCTGCATGCATGGTTATGGGCATGACAGCATGCGGTTCTTCTGCATCAACAGCTGATTCACAGCCTGCAGCAGATGGAACAACATCAGAGACACAGGCAGCTACAACAGATGCAGCAGCTGCAACAACAGAGAGTACAGGAGATAAGGAACTTGCAGTTCAGATCGGACCTGACCCTGAAACAATTGATCCGGCTTTGAACAGCGCAGTAGATGGCGGTAACATGTTGTTACATGCTTATGAGTGTCTTCTTACTGTAGGGGAGGATGGAAATCTTCAGCCCGGTCAGGCAGAGTCCTATGAAGTATCTGAAGATGGTCTTACATGGACATTCCATTTAAGAGATGGATTAAAGTGGTCAGATGGTTCTGATTTAACAGCAAATGATTTCGTATACAGCTGGAAGCGTGTATGCGACCCCGAAGTAGCAGCTCCTTATGCTGAGACAGTTCTTGGTATGGTTAAGGGCTATGACGAAGCAATTGATGGTAATCTGGATGCACTTGGAGTATCTGCACCGGACGATTCCACACTTGTTGTAGAGTTAGCTAATCCCTGCTCATATTTTGGCAGCCTTGCAGCTTTCGCTACATTAAGTCCTGTTCAGGAAGCTACTATCGAAGCTAACGGTGAAGCTTGGGCAACAGCTCCTGAAACATATGTATCTAACGGACCTTTCTACATGACAGAGTGGGTTCCCGGTTCTCACATCACATTCAGCAAGAACCCTTACTACTGGAATGCAGATGCTATCAAGCTTGACAGATTGAAATTCGTCCTGATGGAAGATTCTAATGCAGCTTACAGCGCATACCAGACAGGTGAAGTATTACTGATCAAGGATGTACCTACAGAAGAGATTCCAAGTCTTGAAGGTTCAGATGATTTCTATGTAGAGCCTATCATTGGTACATACTACATCAGCCTTAATATTGATAAGGCACCATTTGATGATGTAAATGTTCGTAAGGCATTAAGTCTTGCTATTGACCGTGAATATGTTGCAAGCACTCTGATGCAGGGTACTTATACAGCAGCAAGCAACTTCATGGGACCCGGCTGGATGGATACAGACGGAACAGAATTCATGAGCAATGCTAACGGCGGTCAGCCATACATTGATACAACAGATTTCGAGGCTAATCTTGAAGAAGCTAAGCAGCTTCTCGCAGATGCAGGATATCCTGACGGAGAAGGCTTCCCGACAATCAGTTATACAACAAATGAATCCGGTTATCATAAGGTAGTAGCTGAATACTTACAGCAGGCTTGGGCTGAACTTGGTATTGATCTTCAGGTTAATATCGTTGAATGGTCGAGCTTCACTCCTATGCGTCGTTCCGGTGACTTCGAAGTTGCACGTAATGGCTGGGTAGGTGACTACAGCGATCCTTCCAACATGTTGGAGCTGTTCTACACAACTAACGGTAACAACGATGGTAATTTCAGCGATGCCGACTTCGATGCAGCAATTGATCTGTCCAGATCTACTCTTGATGCTGCAGAACGTTCTACAGCTCTTCATACAGCAGAAGATATCTTAATGGATCAGGCTGGTTGTATTCCTCTTGCTTACTACAATGACTTCTGGTTACAGAGCAGCAAGATCACAGGCGCTTGGCATTCAGCTTATGGATATTGGTACTTTATGTATGCTGATATTACAGAGTAATTGTACGCTGTAAATTAAATTTACAAAAATTTTATCTTCTCTTGACAAGGGTAGTTACAGATGCGTATACTGACTATTGTTGAGAGCAAATAAAGGGGGTTGTATGGTAGGTAGTGTCATACTACCCCTTTTTCGCTCATTGTTGTCTGATAAAAAACAGGAGGAAAGATTATGAAAAAGAAGGTCGTAAGTTTACTCGCAGCTATGGCATTGACAGTCAGTGCATTAGCTGGATGTGGTGCAACAGCTGATACTGCTGCAGGTACAGATGCAGCTGCCGACACAGAAACAACAGTTTCAGGAGATGTCCAGACAGGTGATGCTGCAACAGCAGATACAATAGCCGCCGCCGCTGGTTTAAAAGCAGGTTTTATTTTCCTGCATGATGAGAACTCTACTTATGATTTGAACTTCATGAATGCTGCTAAAGAAGCATGCGAGAAGCTTGGTGTAGAGTGCGTGACTAAGACAAATATCCCTGAAGGTCAGGAATGTTATGAAGCAGCTTGTGAACTTGCTGATGCAGGATGTGATTTTATCTTTGCAGACAGCTTTGGTCATGAAGACTATGTAATTGAGGCAGCTAAGGAATATCCAGATATTCAGTTCAGCCATGCAACAGGTACTAAGGCTCATACAGAGAATCTGGACAACTATCACAATGCATTTGCATCTATCTATGATGGACGTTATCTGGCTGGTATCGCAGCAGGCATGAAGATCAATGAAATGATCGCAAATGGTGATATTACAGAAGATCAGGCTAAGATGGGTTATGTTGGTGCTTATACTTACGCAGAAGTTATTTCCGGTTATACATCTTTCTTCCTGGGTGCGCGTTCTGTATGCCCTTCTGTTACTATGGAAGTTACCTTTACAGGTTCCTGGTATGATGAGACAGCAGAAAAAGAAGGCGCTAATAAACTGATTCAGGATGGTTGTGTACTGATCAGCCAGCATGCAGATTCCATGGGTGCTCCTACAGCCTGTGAAACAGCAGGTGTTCCGAATGTATCCTATAACGGAAGTACAGAAAGTGCATGCCCTAATACCTTTATCGTTTCTTCAAGAATTAACTGGGAGCCATATTTTGAATATGCGATCAACTGTGTAGCAAATGGTACTCCTATTGATACAGACTGGTGCGGCTCTCTGGAGACAGGATCTGTAGTATTGACAGATCTGGGTTCCGCTGCAGCAGAAGGTACTCAGGAAGCAATCGATGCAGCCAAGGCTGATCTGATCGCAGGTGATGTACATACATTTGATACTTCTACATTTACTGTAGGTGGCGAGACACTGACCAGCTACGAGGCAGATGTAGATACGGATGCAGATTATACACCGGATCATGAAGTAGTGCTGGATGGATATTTCCATGAATCAGGCGAAGGATTCCGTTCTGCTCCTTACTTCAATGTACAGATCGATGGAATCACTCTTCTGGATCAGGCATTCTAAATTTAAAAATAAAGAATAAGAAGCCTTGCAATTAAGCTTGTATACAATTGCAGAGGGCGGCACAGCGATTATCGCCGCGCTGCCCTCTTTCTATATGGAAAGGAAACAAATGATGGAAACTAAAACAGCCGCAGTTTCAATTAGAAATGTTACCAAGACATTTGGATCTGTAATTGCCAACGATAAGGTAAATCTGGATATTTATAAGGGTGAGATTCTGGCACTGTTAGGAGAGAACGGCAGTGGTAAGACGACTCTGATGAATATGCTGGCAGGTATTTACTTCCCGGATGAGGGACAGATCTATATCAATGGAAAAGAAGAAGTTATCAAGTCCCCCAGAGATGCGTTCAATCTGGGAATCGGTATGGTTCATCAGCACTTTAAGCTGATTGATGTATTGTCAGCAACAGAGAATATCATTCTGGGACTGGAAGGAAAGCTCAATATTAAGGAAGCCTCCCGTAAAATCGAAGAAATCTGTACGAAATACGGTTTTGATGTAGATCCGAAACAGAAGATTTATGATATGTCTGTTTCCCAGAAGCAGACAGTAGAGATTGTCAAGGTATTGTATCGTGGTGCGGATATTCTGATTCTGGATGAGCCGACAGCCGTATTGACTCCACAGGAGACAGAGAAACTCTTCCGTGTATTGAGGAAGATGAGAGATGATGGTAAAGCCATTGTGATTATCACACATAAGATGCATGAAGTAGAGTCACTTTCTGACCGTGTAGCAGTACTTCGAAACGGACAGTACATTGACAGCATGGCAACGAAGGATACCAACGTCACGGAAATGACTAACATGATGGTAGGTCATGCGGTAACATTGAATATTGAGAGACCTGACCCGGTAGATCCAAAGCCCCGTATTGAGGTAAAGGGACTGACTGTGCGCAGTGAAGAAGGTATTGTTAAGCTTGATAACGTATCCTTTACTGCCAACAGTGGAGAGATTCTGGGTATTGCAGGTATATCAGGCTGTGGACAGAAGGAGCTTCTGGAAGCAATTGCCGGATTGCAGGTAACAGAAGCAGGTGAGATCTATTATATAGAAGATGACGGCAGCAGAGAAATGCTGATTGGTAAAGATCCTCTTAAAATTGCAGAAATGGGTGTTTCCCTGTCTTTTGTCCCGGAGGACAGACTGGGAATGGGTCTGGTCGGTAATATGGACCTGACAGATAATATGATGCTTCGTTCCTTTAGACGTGGACGTACACCATTTACAAACCGCAAACCGCCTAAGAAGCTGGCAAAAGACGTTGTAGAGAATCTGGAAGTAGTGACACCTGGCATTACAACACCTATCCGCAGACTTTCCGGTGGAAACGTGCAGAAAGTACTGGTTGGTCGTGAGATTGCTTCAGCACCAACAGTATTGTTGACTGCATATGCGGTACGTGGATTGGATATCAATTCTTCCTATACAATATATGAATTGATCAATGAGCAGAAGAAGAAGGGTGTTGCCGTAATCTTTGTCGGCGAAGATCTGGATGTATTGTTAGAGCTGTCTGATAAGATTCTGGTTCTGTGTGGCGGTAAAGTGAGCGGTATTGTGGATGCAAGAAAGACAGATAAAAACGAGGTCGGTATGATGATGACCAGAGTAGGAGGCAGCGAAGATCATGAATGAAAAAAAGAAAGAACCGTTTTTTCATATAGTGAAGAGGGATGCTCTTCCCTGGTATCAGTCCGTAGGAATCCGGGCAATTGCCATTATACTGGCACTGATCGTATGTGCCATTGTAACGACCATTACAACAGGTATTAATCCAATACAGGTATATGAATCCATGATTATTGGTGCCTTTGGCTCTGCCAGAAAGACCTGGGTCACATTTCAGAATATATCCATTCTGTTACTGATTGCTTTGGCTCTGACACCTGCTTTCAAGATGAAGTTCTGGAATATCGGTGGTGAAGGACAGGTACTGATCGGCGGTCTGGCAGCAGCGGCATGTATGATCTGTCTGGGAGATAAGATACCCAATGCACTGATCATTGTCTGTATGATTGTTGCAAGTATTGCAGCAGGGGCAGTATGGGGATTTATTCCTGCTTTCTTTAAATCAAAGTGGAATACCAATGAGACACTTTCCACTCTGATGATGAACTATATTGCTACACAGCTGGTTGCCTTTTTCACGATTGTATGGGAAGTGCCTAAGGGATCAGGTAAGATTGGTATTATCAATCAGAATACCAATTCAGGCTGGCTTCCACAGATATTTGGTTCTAAATATCTGTTAAGTATTCTGGTCGCAGTGGTAATCACGATATTTATGTATATTTATCTGCAATACAGCAAGCATGGATATGAGATCACAGTAGTGGGTGAGAGTGAAAATACAGCCAAATACGTAGGTATCAAGGTGGAAAAAGTCATTATCCGAACCATGGTATTATCCGGCGCCATCTGTGGACTGGTAGGATTACTGTTAGTCGGTGGTATCAACCATACGGTAACGACTACCATAGCCGGCGGTCAGGGATTTACCGCAGTTCTGGTGTCCTGGATGTCCAAGTTCAATCCGCTGGTCATGGTATTCTCCAGTTTCCTGATTATTTTCATGGATCGTGGAGCCAGTGAGATATCAACGAATTTTGGACTGAACCATTCTTATGCGGATATTTTGACAGGTATTATCCTGTTCTTCATCATAGGCTGTGAGTTTTTCATTACATATCGGCTTCAGTTCCGTAAAAAGGCAGAAAAGGAGGAGCAGTAATCATGTGGAATTTTTTACTTGCATTTATTCCAAGAGCAATTGTACAGGGAATTCCTCTTCTATACGGAAGTACGGGAGAAATCATTACAGAGAAATCCGGTAACTTGAATCTGGGTATTCCAGGCGTTATGTATGTAGGTGCGATCAGCGGTGTCATTGGTTCTTTCTTCTATGAGAGAGCGGTAGGAAGCGTTGGTATGAATCCGGTTCTTGCAGTTTTGATTCCTGTGTTGTGCTGTCTGCTTGGTTCTCTGTTAATGGGGCTGTTGTATTGCTTCCTGACAGTTACACTTCGTGCAAATCAGAATGTAACAGGTCTTGCCATGACTACATTTGGTGTGGGATTTGGTAACTTCTTTGGCGGCTCCCTGATCAAGCTGGTTGCCAGTGATGTTCCTTCCATTGCATTGAGTGCAACGAGCAGCTATTTCAGCAAGTCACTTCCCTTTGCATCGAAGCTTGGATGGTTTGGTAAGCTGTTCCTTTCCTATGGATTTCTGGCTTATCTGGCAGTTGTGATTGCTCTGGCAGCTTCTTATGTGTTGAACCATACACGTGTCGGCTTACATCTGCGTGCTGTGGGTGAGGGGCCTAATACTGCTGATGCAGCGGGCATCAATGTAACAAAGTACAAGTATGCAGCGACCTGCGTAGGTTGTATGATTGCAGGACTTGGTGGACTTTATTATGTTATGGATTATGCCTGTGGTGTATGGTCTAATGATGCGTTTGGTGACAGAGGATGGCTTGCAATAGCACTTGTTATTTTTACAATATGGCGTCCAAATTTAAGTGTATTGGCATCCTTTCTGTTTGGCGGACTCTATATTCTGTATCTGTATATTCCTACAGGTATGGATCACATGGAATATCAGGAGCTGTATAAGATGATTCCTTATGTAGTTACTCTGGTGGTTCTGGTTGTGACAAGTATGAGAAGCAAGCGGGAGAACCAGCCGCCAGCAAGTCTGGGACTGGCATATTTCAGAGAAGAGAGATAATGTATATGATATGGGGCAGATCTGTAGTGGATCTGCTCTGTTTTATTGCGTCCGGTTTGTTGTGTCTGTGGGAAAAGTCCGCTATAATAGTGGATAAGGTTATGAAATTTATCTAAGAGGGGGTTATATCTTGACAACGAGACAGGAAGCGCTGGATTATGGACTGTCTATGCCCTATACTTATCAGGAGGCGCCGTTTCATGATCCAAACTGGCAGTTAGTGCGTGTATATGGCAGTAAGAAAGCTTTTCTATGGACATATGAAAAAGATGGGTATATTCATTTGAATGTAAAGGTCGATCCGCAGTGGCGGGATTACTGGAGAGGGGCTTTTGCATCCGTAATTCCCGGATATCATCTGAATAAGGAGCATTGGAATACGATCATTCTGGATGGTACGATACCGGATGAGACAATTAAATGCATGATCGCAGAAAGCTATGATCTGGTATCAGACAGCCCGACGAAAAGAATCTATGAAGCAGTGAAAAAGATTCCACAAGGTAAGGTGGCTACATATGGACAGGTGGCAGCATTGGCAGGTAATCCTGGAATGTGCAGGGCAGTGGGCAATGCGCTTCATAAGAATCCGGACCCGGAGCATGTACCCTGTTACCGGGTAGTCAATGCCAAAGGAGAGCTATCCGGCGAATTTGCCTTTGGTGGCGCTGGAAAGCAGGCAAAGCTGCTACAGGCAGATGGAATAGAGGTAATCAATGGCAGAGTCGATCTGCAAAAATATGGAATTGTAGTAGAAGGAGATAAAATTACAGAATGAAACGAGAATCATTTAAATCAAGACTGGGATTCTTACTGGTCAGCGCAGGATGTGCAATCGGAATTGGTAACGTGTGGAGATTCCCTTATGTAGTAGGACAAAACGGTGGGGGACTGTTCGTGCTGCTGTATCTGGTATTTCTGATTGCAATGGGATTGCCGGTACTTACTATGGAGCTGGCAGTAGGACGTGCAAGCCGTAAGAGTGCAGTACAGGGCTATCAGGCATTGGAAAAGCAGGGGAGTAAGTGGCATATTCACGGGTGGTTCGCAATTGCAGGCTGTTATATGCTGATGATGTACTATACAACTGTTTCCGGTTGGATGGTTGCTTATTTTTATAAGTTCATAATCGGCGAGTTTGTATCTGGGATGACAGCAGAGGAGCCAGGCAATGTATTCACTAATCTGTTATCTGATCCAGTACAGATGGCTTTCTGGATGATACTAATTGTGGTTGCGGGCTTTCTGGTATGCAGTCAGGGATTGCAGAACGGTCTGGAGAAGATCAGTAAAGGCATGATGAGTGCATTACTTGTGCTGATTATTGTACTGGCTGTGCACAGTTTTGTCTTGCCGGGAGCAGGTGAAGGTGTAAAGTTCTATCTGATTCCAAGTATTGATACAGTACGTGACGTAGGTTTTGGAAATGTCATTGCAGCGGCGATGAATCAGGCTTTCTTTACGTTGAGTCTTGGTGTGGCTGCCATGGAGATATTTGGAAGCTATATGAACAAGGATTTTACCCTGGCAGGAGAAGGCGTGCGTATCTGTGCGCTGGATACCTTTGTAGCGATTATGTCAGGTCTGATTATTTTTCCTGCATGTTTCAGCTATGGAGTAGAAGTCGGCGCAGGTCCAAGCCTTATCTTTATCACATTACCTAATGTATTCGTGAACATGACAGGCGGGCGAGTATGGGGTTCGTTATTTTTCCTGTTTATGACTTTTGCAAGCTTTTCCACAGTAATTGCAGTATTTGAGAATATTATGTCCTTCTGTATGGATATGTTTGGATGGAGCAGGAAGAAGGCGGCACTGGTAAACTGTATTGCGATTCTGGTATTAAGTCTGCCCTGTGTGCTTGGTTATAATGTATGGAGCAATCTGCATTTGATAGGTGGCAGAGATGTACTGGACAGTGAGGACTTCATTGTAAGTAATCTGTTACTGCCTCTTGGCTCTCTTGTTTATCTGCTGTTTTGTGTGACCAAGTGGGGCTGGGGCTTTGATAACTATATGAAAGAAGCAAATACTGGAGAAGGCATTAAGATTGCGAAGTATCTCAAACCTTATTTTCAGTTCGTTTTGCCGGTGCTGATTCTGATTATTCTGATTCAGGGGCTGGTATAACAGGTAAAAGGGAAAGGTATGGTGATTAGTGTGAAACTGGCACAAACCATAAGACATTATAATAAGAAGAATTTGGCAAAAGACATCCTGGCAGGAATCATTATTATGGCGGTATCTATTCCCATTTCCATGGGATATGCGCAGATTGCCGGGCTGCCTGCCGTGTATGGACTATATGGGTCCGTATTTCCGATTCTTGTTTTTGCAATATTCTCTACCTCACCACAATTTATTTTTGGAGTGGATGCAGCGCCTGCGGCATTGATAGGGTCTGCTCTGGTAAGTCTTGGAATAGAAAGCGGTTCAAGCCAGGCGATGGCAGCGGTACAGATGCTTACCTTTTTCGTAGCGTTATGGCTGCTTGCCTTTTACGTAATGAAGGCAGGTAAGCTGGTCAATTATATCTCCGCACCGGTTATGGGAGGATTTATCACGGGTATCTGTACAACGATTATCCTGATGCAGGTACCGAAGCTTATGGGTGGAACTGCTGGAACCGGAGAATTTTTTGAACTGGCAGAGCATATTATTAAGACGGCGGCGATCATCAATGTGCCCTCTGTGGTGATGGGACTGGTGGCACTTGCGATTCTTCTCATCTGTAAAAAGGCAGCACCCAAATTTCCAATGGCTGTAGTGCTTATGGCAGCAGGTGCGATTATGACGAAGCTGCTTCCTGTGGAAGAGTGGGGCATACAGACATTAGCTTCTGTGGAGACGGGTCTGCCTAAATGGAGTGTGCCGGACTTTACAGCAGTGCCGATTCAGGATGCGGTTACGATCAGCCTGTCGGTAGCTGTTGTAATTATGGCAGAGACACTTCTTGCTGAGAACAGCTTCGCACAGAAAAATGGCTACAGAATCAATGATAATCAGGAGATTCTTGCCTTTTCCATGGGTAATCTGGCAGCGGCATTGACCGGATGCTGCCCCATGAATGGCTCTGTGTCACGTACTGCCATGGGAGAGCAGTATCAGGCTAAGACACAATTAACAGGCATTGTTGCAGGCTTATCCATGATCGTATTGCTTTTGTGTGCAACAGGATTTATCGGCTATTTACCGATTCCTGTACTGACGGCAATCGTCATTTCCGCACTGCTTGGTGCAACAGAGTTTGAACTTGCAGTAAGACTCTGGAAAGTAAGCAGGACAGAATGCTTTATCTTTGTAGGTGCATTCCTGGGCGTATTGCTGCTTGGAACAATCAATGGTGTATTGATTGGCATTATTTTGTCTTTTTCAGAAGTCATTATTCGTACTTCCAAGCCGGCAAGATGTTTCCTTGGGATTCAGCCTGGACACAGACATTTCCGTGATCTGAAGGAAAGTGATCAGATTCATGCCATATCAGGTGTGCTGATCTACCGATTCAGCAGCAATCTGTTCTTTGCCAATATTCAGGTATTGCAAAGAGATATCGAGGATCATATCAGTGAAGATACCAAGGCGGTCATACTGGATGCCAGCGGTATCGGCAGCATGGACATTACTGCGGCAGACAGGCTGGGAATGCTGTATCAGTCATTAAAAGAGCAGGGAATACGTTTCTATATGACAGAGCATATTGCCAGTCTCAATGAACAGCTTCGTAAGCTGGGACTTGGATATATGATTGAGGAAGGCAGTGTGCGAAGAACGATTCATATTGCATTGAAAGATATGGGAATTACCAGACCCTATCCGTTAGAGGGTGGCGTGGATAATGAACAGCGAAGTGCTTCCAGAAAACGTGCAGATAATCGAGTACAGGAATTCGTATGGGCATTTGGCTCTGAATCCGAGGAACAGATCGAGAAGCAGATCGTGCGTCAGATCGAACAGTTGAAAAAGACAGGGGATGTGGAAGACCTGCTGCATGGCAAGTGGTCACATATGGAAGAACTGGACGAGGACGAATGGCTGGAGCATCTGGAAGAACATCTCAAGGAGATCGTCAATATATCCGGTAAGGATGAGAAAACGTTGGCAAAGCATATCGAAGCACACAGAAAAGAAGTGCATGACCGTATTGCCAGGGAACATCCTGAACTGGCAGAACGCTTCAAGGAGCGCAGACATATACTGGATGAACACCTGAAAGAGAAACGCCCGGAGGTGTATGAACTGATCATAACCCTGCGTAATAAATAGTAAAATACTACTTGCATAAATTGTTTTTTAATGATATATTACTAAAGCACATAAAATTGTCTAAATGGGACTATAAATTTTACTGTTTCTGAGAAAAACAGTAGAGTTATAGTCCTTTTTTACTGCGTATAGGAAAAGCAGGATAATTCAGAAGGGAGAAATTTATGAATCAGACATTTATGAAAGAAAAGAAAGTAATTCCATTGGTGTTTTCCATGTCCATGCCAATGGTGCTGTCTATGATGGTAAATTCGCTGTTTAATATAGTAGACAGTTATTTCGTTGCCAAAGTAAGTGAAGCTGCCATGACAGCCCTGTCATTAGTCTATCCGGCACAGCTTGTCGTAACGGCAATCTCTGTAGGATTTGGAATTGGAATCAATGTGCTCATAGCCTTTTATATGGGAGCTGGTGAGAAGGACAAAGCCAATATCGCGGCATCTCTGGGAACGGCTTTGAGCTTACTGCATGGTATTCTCATTACTGTTGTATACAGACTGATTATGCCCCATTTCCTTGGCATGTTCACAAAAGATGCCGAAGTACTGGGGCTTGGAATCGTATATTCCAATATTGCCTTTGCTTTTGCGCCTATTGTTACAGTAGGAATCACCTATGAGAAAATATTCCAGTCAGTAGGAAGAATGAAGGTATCCATGATCAGTATGATGGTAGGCTTTGTTGCCAATATTATATTAGATCCGCTGATGATATTTGGTATCGGACCATTTCCTAAGCTTGGTACAGCAGGTGCAGCCTGGGCGACAGGCATTGGTCAGGTATTGACATTGCTGTGTTATCTGTGGTTTTATTTCCGACGCCCGATTCCTGTCAAAATTAATCTGCAAAATGTGAAATGGGACAGTACTATTGCCGGTAAGATGTATTCTGTCGGTGTGCCTGCGACTTTGAACATGGCATTATCTTCTGTCCTTTTATCCGTAATTAATGGAATCCTCTCTGTATTCGGACAGGGATATGTACTGGTATTTGGTGCATATTATAAGCTGCAATCCTTTATCTATCTGCCTGTAAACGGCATTATTCAGGGAATCCGCCCACTGGTCGGATATAATTATGGTGCTGGAGAGCATAAACGTGTGACACATATTTTCTATACAGCACTTGTTATGGCGGTTACAATTATGACTGCGGGAACAGTTCTGTGCTGGGTAGTACCCGGCTGGCTGATTGGTCTTTTTACAACGAATCCGGATACGATTGCATTAGGAATTGATGCACTGCATATGATAAGTCTTGGATTTATCATTTCTGCAGTTTCCGTAACCTGTCAGGGTGCACTGGAAGGACTGGGCAAGGGTGCTCCTTCTCTGGTTATCTCTCTGGCAAGATATCTGTTCCTTATTATACCTGCGGCATTCATTCTGAGCAGAATCATGCAGTCAGCAACCGGCGTATGGATCGCATTCCCTGTTACAGAAGTCATTGCAGCAGTTATCTCTGTTGTGGTGTATATAAGATGCCAAAGTCAAAAAGTCTAAACCCACATGAGCTTGCTCATAGTGCGGAACAATCCGTTGGCATCCTAGACTCTGTAGCAACCGGTGTGCTACAATAGCCGTATATGAGTAGAAAGGTACAGGTATCATTTATGGCAGATATCATAGAAATTACAGATCTGGAAAGTCCTGAACTGGACGTGTATGCCAGACTCAACGAGACACAGCTGCGGCATCTGTATGAACCCAAGCCGGGAATCTTCATTGCAGAAAGCCCAAGAGTCATTGAGCGTGCGCTGGATGCAGGCTGCGTGCCGATATCCTGTCTGTGTGAGCGCAGACATATAGAAATAGAAGGAGCGGCCAAAGACATCATTGACCGCTGCGGAGCAATTCCTGTATACACAGCAGAATATGAAGTACTGACGAAGCTGACAGGCTTTGCACTTACAAGAGGAATGTTGTGCGCCATGTACAGACCGGGGATTCCAACAGTACAGGTAATATGCCGGAATGCGCACAGAATTGCAGTATTAGAGGATGTAGTCAATCCTACTAATGTTGGAGCCATATTTCGTTCCGCAGCAGCCTTGCAAATGGATGCGGTACTTCTGACCTCTGCATGCAGTGATCCTTTATATAGAAGGGCAATTCGTGTCAGCATGGGTACGGTATTTCAAATCCCATGGACGTATCTGGATCAGGATGGACTGGATTCTATCAGGAAAATGGGATTTAAGACAGCAGCTATGGCACTGAGGGATGATTCTGTATCAATAGATGATCCTGTATTGGAAAAGGAAGAGAAGCTTGCAATCGTACTTGGAACAGAGGGAGACGGGCTTGCTTCCTCTACAATAGAAGACTGTGATTATACGGTGCGGATTCCCATGGCATGTGGAGTAGACTCCTTAAATGTGGCGGCTGCAAGTGCAGTGGCATTCTGGCAATTGCGCAGGAGATTCTGAATAGTTATAATAGTTTAGGCTTTTTTAATAAATATTATTGGAAAAGATTGTTGACAACAAAAACGATAAGTAGTAATTTATTATATGAAGATATTAGCACTCCACTTAAATGAGTGCTAACAAAACTCAACAGCTAATCAGATATGGCGATGATAAGTTTCATGAAAGGAGCGTGGCAGGATTGGATTTGGATGAGAGAAAATTGAAGATTCTGCAGGCAATCATCAGAAACTACCTGGAGACAGGGGAGCCAGTCGGAAGTAGAACGATTTCCAAATATACGGATCTGAATTTAAGTTCTGCGACTATAAGAAATGAAATGGCTGATTTGGAGGAGTTAGGCTATATCGTACAGCCGCATACCTCCGCAGGAAGGATTCCTTCCGATAAGGGCTACAGATTGTATGTAGACCAGATGCTTGCAGAGAAAGAGGAGAAGCTCGATCATGCAACACAGGAAGTCAAGGAGATGCATCAGATGCTCCTTGAAAAGGAAGACAAGATGGAATCCATCTTGAAGCAGATGGCAAAGATGCTCGCAGTCAATACGAATTATGCCACACTGGTAACGGCGCCCCAGGTAAAGGGGAACAAGATTAAGTTCTTGCAATTATCCAGAGTTGATGTGGGACAGTTGCTGGCGACCATCGTAGTAGAAGGCAATGTGATCAAGAATAACATGATCCATGTAGAAGAATCACTGGATGATGAGACATTGTTGAAGCTGAACATTCTGCTGAATACCAATTTGAACGGACTTCCAATTGAAGACATCAATCTGGCGATGATTACGAAGCTCAAGCAACAGGCAGGTATCTACGATGGCATTATCGCAGAAGTGATGGATGCAGTAGCTGCCGTGATCAGAGAAAATGATGACATTGAGATATATACAAGCGGAGCAAATAATATTTTCAAATATCCGGAGCTTTCTGATAATCAGAGAGCAAGCGAACTAATCAACACCCTCGAAGAGAAACAGATGTTGACAGAGCTGGTTCAGGATTCCATGGCTGATGAGAACAACACTGGCATTCAGGTGTATATCGGTAATGAGACACCGGTTCAGACCATGAAGGACTGCAGCGTAGTCACAGCAACTTACGAACTCGAAGAAGGTGTGAAAGGAACGATAGGAATCATCGGACCCAGACGAATGGATTATGATAAGGTAATCAGTACTCTGACGACTCTCAAGAGCCAGTTGGATACTATCTATAAAAAAGATGATGACAAAGAAACATAAAATAGAAGCATAAAACAGATAGAAAGGAAGACGAGTAAGAGTGGAGGACAATAAGGAAAAAAATTTAAACGAAGACCTCGAACAAGAGGACACCACCCAGAAAGAACCCCAGACAGAATCTCAGGAAGAACCTCAGGAGGAAATTCAGATAGAGATAGAGGAAGATCAGCAATCAGATGCAGCACAGAAGAGCGAAGAAGGAACTGACAGCAAGGATGATAAAACCGATAAAAAGAAATCTTTCTTTGGTAAGAAGGATAACAAGCTTCAGGATAAAGTCGATGAACTGGAAGACAGAGTAAAGCGTCAGATGGCAGAATTCGAGAACTTCAGAAAGCGTACCGATAAGGAAAAGACAGCAATGTTCGAGACTGGTGCCAAGAGTGTGATCGAAAAGATTCTTCCGGTTGTCGATAACTTTGAGCGAGGTCTGGCAGGACTGAGTGAAGAAGAGAAGAAACAGCCCTTTGCAGAAGGAATGGCTATGGTATACAAACAGCTTATGACAGAACTTGATAAGCTGGAAGTCAAGCCAATCGAAACTGTTGGCTGTGAATTTGATCCTAATCTCCACAATGCAGTAATGCAGGTGGAGAGCGATGAATACGAATCGGGTATCATTGCACAGGAATTACAGAAAGGCTATACCTACCGTGATACAGTCGTAAGACACAGCATGGTAGCAGTAGTTCAATAAATATTATAATAGAAAATCATAGTGATATAGAAATATAGGAGGAAATGTGTTATGAGCAAAATTATTGGTATTGACTTAGGTACAACAAACAGTTGTGTAGCCGTTATGGAAGGTGGTAAGCCAACCGTTATCGCTAATACAGAAGGTGCAAGAACAACTCCATCCGTAGTTGCTTTTACAAAAACAGGAGAAAGATTAGTAGGTGAGCCTGCAAAACGTCAGGCAGTTACAAACGCTGAGAAGACAATTGCTTCTATCAAGCGTGATATGGGTACAGATAATGGCAGAACAATTGATGGTAAGAAGTATTCTCCACAGCAGATTTCTGCTATGATCCTTCAGAAATTAAAGGCAGATGCAGAAAGCTACTTAGGCGAGAAAGTAACAGAAGCAGTTATCACAGTTCCTGCCTACTTTAACGATGCTCAGCGTCAGGCTACCAAGGATGCTGGTAAGATCGCAGGTCTTGATGTAAAACGTATCATCAACGAGCCTACAGCAGCAGCT
>CAVBMG010000049.1:0-24323 GCA_963596435.1 Agathobacter sp. | reverse complement strand
AAAATCTGACGGTTTCATGCTATTTTTATGCCAGTTATTATTGAATTTTCAAGGTACATAGGCACTTATTCAAGTGCGAAGTTTGAGTTATAAAGACTTAGTGAAAGAAAGACTTATTGTAAAAAAAGCAATACTGGAAATGGGGCATTTCCCCGCGGGAATGGAAGAATTTCCGGCATTAGATAAGCCACAAATGGAATATATTAAAGAATTAATAGATGAAAGTTCTTACTATATCTTAATTTTAGGTGGACATTTGGGAAGTATAGATAAAGAAACGAATAAAAGTTTTACTTATTTAGAGTTTGAATATGCCAAAGAGAAAAAGATACCAATACTGGCAATAATAAAAAGAGGAAAAAATGATATAGAATGTAGTGAACAAGGAGAAAAAAGAGATAAGTATTTATCTTTTGTTACAGAGGCTGAACAAGGCAGGCTGTGTAGGTATTATACCAATAAAGATGAATTGTCAGGCATAGTCCACCTTGGGATGAATAAGCAAATAGAAGAATATCCACAGTTAGGCTGGGTAAGGGAAGAAATACGAAGAAAAAGGTATGATAAAGATTTACTCCTTAGAGGTGATATAATTGAGGAATTCCATATAGGACGGGAAATATATGACTATGCTGACCAGTTTAAAGAATTTAGCATATTATCATCAATTACGCAAAAGGTTTGTTTGAAGTATGGAAGAGATACACAGGGAGCATTCAAATTAATTCTATTCTTTCCAGGGCATGATGAAGCGTACAATTTATATCAACATGTGGAACCAGAATGGTTTGATGAAGATGGTTTATTAAAAGATGATGTTTGTATGCAAATTTCATTTGCAAAGTTAGGTAATATAGATGAGATATTATTATTCTTTTCAGTCGGCAACTTGTCTTATAATTTACAAACGAGCATATATAGAATAAGTAATATAGGAATCAAAAACATAGGAACGATAAATGGACAGGAATTTATGTACATAGATTATAATATTGTTGTTCCCATTGGAAGTCAGGGAAGTAGCAATGAGTATGCATATATAAAAGGAAAGATATATGAACTGTCAAGTATATGATATTTTTTCATTCTTGTAAAATATTGTACCAATGTTTAATGAACATTCAAATTATTGCAAGCACACAGGAGAACCCAATTCATGAAGAACGTAATACATATTTATGGAGCCTCTGGTTCTGGAACAAGTACATTGGGCAGAAAGATTAGTCAGGAGCTGGGCTATAAATTTATGGATACAGATGATTATTTCTGGCTGCCGACCAATCCACAATATACCACTAAGAGGAGTAAGGCAGAACGACTTGTCCTGATGAAAAAGGACATTTCAGAAAATGATAATGTAGTAATCGCAGGTTCCTTAGTAGACTGGGGAGATGAGTTGATTCCCCTTTTTACGTTGGCAGTGAGACTTGTTACAGATACGGAAATCAGGATTGAGAGACTAGAAAAGAGAGAAAAGCAGAAGTTTGGTGATCGAATTCTGCCAGATGGCGATATGTACACAACGCATATGAAATTTATGGAATGGGCGAGAGCATATGACACCGGCAGCGTTGAAATGAGAAGTAAGGCGAAGCATGATGAATGGCAGAAATTATTGCATTGTAAGCAGATTGTTCTGGATGGAGCAGCGGATCTGGAAGATAATTTCCATGCAGTGCAGGCAGCAATAAATTCTGGCAGAATTATAAGAGAAGCAGAAGAAAAAGCTTTAGATAGATAAGAGCTATCGGGGGTATTATGGCAAAATTGATAATACTTAGGGGTAATTCAGGTAGTGGTAAGACAACAATTGCGAAAGAATTACAGAAGTGTTTGGGCAGAAATACGATGCTCATCTCACAGGACGTAATCAGAAGAGACATGCTGAGAGTGAAGGATGGAGAGAATACAGAAGCATTACCTTTGATGAAAGAACTTCTGACATATGGTAGAAATCATTGTGAGATTGTGATATTAGAAGGAATTATGTACGCAGACTGGTATAAGCCGCTATTTGAGCTGGCAGTTCAACTGTATGGCACAAATATATTGGCGTACTATTTTGATCTGCCATTTGAAGAAACACTGAAAAGGCATCAGACAAAGCCAAATTGCAATGATTTTGGTGAGGAAGCAATGCGCAGATGGTGGCGTGATAAGGATTTTTCAGATGTATTAAATGAACAAGTCATTACATCTGAAAAAGATATACAGACTATTATTAGGGAAATCTGTGACAGTGTTTAGTGAGGAGCGCGTATGGCAAAATCAAAGCAGCAGGAATTCAAATCATTAGCAAGATATATCATTGACAAAACAGATACCAATACATATCGTGCAGGAAATCTTGTTGGATGGAAGCATTTAAGTGTGTCAACTGAGTTGATGGAGTCTGTTGGAGGACGAAACAGACTGTTGGAGCAGGCGCACTTTTTAGAAGAGAGCACAGAGGTAGGCAGAAGCGGCAAGATAAAGATTGACTGGTGTCAGGTAAAAAGTGATATTAAGACAATAAATTATGAGATCAGCATTATCCCACAGTTATGTAAACTTGAAAAAATAGAAGATACGAGGAAACATCAGCTAGACCTGATATCCAGAATGGAGTACTGGCGGGAAGATGTTAGAGAGTATGAGTGGCTTTGCAGATATTATGATGATATTCTGGACAAATTGTTGAAAGGAAGTCGTTCTCAGAATGGAAATGATGAACGCTGTTTTCTGTGTATTAATGAAATCGCCAAAATCAAAGAGCCAGTATGGGAGCGGGTATTCAGTGCGAGAGTTCTCCATGATTCCAAGGTATTTGAAAAGGTTTATCGTGAGAAAATCGTAACGATTTTAAAAAATTATTCTCCATACTATGAAGAAAACATGGAGGACTATGACGTAGAAGCGGATGATACACAAGAAAGTGAGAAGAAAAGAACAGGTCTGGAGATTCTGAAGATGCATGGCATTTTGTCCTATGCACAGACCCTGGAATGGAAAGGACCACTGCAATATCAATTAGATAATGGCAGGATAATTGATACAGCAGACTACACTTATGGAACAGTGATCAATACACAGACATTGGAACATTCCAGACCATTTGCAATATCCGGTTGTAGAAGAATTATGACCATTGAGAATAAGGCAAATTATGAGAGTATGCCATATGAGGAAGATGTGCTGTATATTTTTTGCCACGGTTATCTGACTCCCAAAGAAGTAAGGTTCCTGAAGCAATTGTGCTTGATAGCACCAAAAGACTGTGAATTTTATCATTGGGGAGATATGGATTTTGGAGGGATCAGTATTTTTCAGTTTATAAAGGAAAAGGTATTTCCAGACCTTAAACCATACAGAATGGATGTAAAAGATTTTGAGGAAGCCTTGGCAAATGGAGCAGGAATACCAATGAAGGATTCTACAAGAGAAAAACTTGAGAGAAAAGAAGCAGGGTTGCTGACGGGATTGAAAGCTGAGATTCTCAAGACTGGTATGACAATTGAGCAGGAGAGGTTGTTATAGACATGCCTGAGTCATCCGATATTTAATATGGAAAAAATGCAATAGACATAAAACAATCAGAACGAAAGGGGATACATATGGAAATCACGAACAATGTAAAATACGTAGGTGTAAACGATCATCAGGTGGATTTATTCGAGGGGCAGTATCAGGTTCCGAATGGAATGGCATACAATTCCTACATAATTCTGGATGAGAAAATAGCAGTCATGGATACTGTGGATGGTGCTTTTGCGGAAGAATGGCTGCAAAATGTGGAGCAGGTGCTTGCAGGAAGAACGCCGGATTATCTGGTAATTCAGCATATGGAGCCAGACCATTCAGCAAGCATTCCTGCTTTCTTGCAGAGATATCCTGAGACGGTAGTTGTTTCGACTGCAATGGGCTTTAAGTACATGGAGCAGTTTTTTCCGGAGACAGAAATTGCTGTTGAGAAGAGAAGCGTAGCTGCCAATGGAGGAACGCTGGAGCTTGGAAGTCATACTTTGCATTTCGTATATGCACCTATGGTACACTGGCCGGAAGTTATGATGACATATGAAGCGTCAGAGAAGATTCTTTTTGCAGCAGATGGCTTTGGCAAATTCGGTGCGCTGGATGTTGAGGAAGACTGGGTGGATGAAGCCAGACGTTATTATATCGGCATCGTTGGTAAGTATGGAGCGCAGGTGCAGGCTGTTCTGAAAAAGGCGGCAACACTGGATATTCAGACGATTTGTTCTCTTCATGGCCCTGTATTAAAGGACAACCTTGGATTCTATCTGGAGAAATACGATAAATGGTCTTCTTATCAGCCCGAAGAATCAGGTGTTGTCATTGCTTATGCGTCTGTCTATGGCAATACGAAAAAGGCAGCACAGTATCTGGCAGATAAATTATCCAAGAGTGGACAAAAGACAGTATTGTATGATCTGGCAAGATGTGATAAGGCTGCTGCGATTGCAGATGCTTTCCGCTATGATAAGCTGGTACTGGCAGGAATCACATATAATGGAGATTTATTCCCATGTATGCGGACTTACATTGAGGGATTAACAGAGCGTAACTATCAGAATCGCAGGGTAGCTGTGATAGAGAATGGAACATGGGCACCCATGGCAGCCAAATTAATCAGGGGAATGTTTGAAAAGAGTAAGGATATTGCTTTCACAGATACGAATATAACGATCAAATCAGCAATGAATGCGCAGAACAGGGCTGAGCTGGATAAGCTGGCAGCAGAGTTGGGATAACTGGCAATTGACAGGGCAGACTGTAGTGTAGTACAATGTTTGCAAGGGGTAAGGGACACTAAGAAGGTGTCCCTTTTTGCTTTTTTGCAGGAGGTAGAATATGAATAGTAAGAGAAAGAATCGCTTGGTAACTTTGTTGACTATCATGGTAGTTGCTGTCTGCTCTGTCTTTGGAAGCCCTATTCAGGCTAAGGCTGCCGCGAGTGATATTGCTGTATTAGATCAGCTGTCTGTGCAGGCACAGTATCCTGTTGTCATGAATCTGGGAGTCTATGATGAAGCAACAGGCAGTGTATTGAATGCGCTGGCTACACAGGCTTTTGCCTCATGGGCATCGGACAATTATATTAATTACGAGTATATTTCAATAGATGAAATGTATATAGCGCCTTTTAGCAGCACATTGGCATATGCAGAAATGACAGCACCTTTCACATCATTGTTGACAGAAGTGGCAGCAAGTGAAGATGGGGATACATTGATTGCAGCAATGCAGTATGCACTGATGATCCATTATAGCTATATCTCCAGTGCAAATGAGGCAGTCAGCAAGATTGTGTATGGTTTCCTGTCAGCATCTGACGGAACTTATATAGGATTTGCCGGAACGGATGAAGATACGACGAATATGGCATATCTGGCTATGTACAGTCTGTTCTATTCAGGTCAGCCAATTCTTTACTCCACTGATATTTCTCTGGATGCCGGGTTGGATGTTATAAGTGAAGATACTTCATCAAGTCAGGCAGATACGAGCGCACAGGCTTTCAATAGTAACAGCAGTAGTACAGCTATGTGCTGGCTGTCGGCTACAGGTTCCAAGTATCACAGCATCAATAACTGTGGCAGAATGAATCCGAATAATGCAAGACAGGTGACGATTGCAGAAGCAGAGCGTCAGGGATACGGAAGATGTAAGAAATGCTGGTAGACATATACTAAAAAACAGGACCGCATTGTCAGTAATCGTACTGCAATGCGGTCCTGTTTGCTATGAACTATATTGTTCCATCCTTTTGTGCCTGATCTACTTCCACGGCTAATTTCTTAACCTGTCCGGAGAGCATCAGCAGGGCAATCAGGTTGGGAACAGCCATCAAGCCATTGAAGGTGTCTGCAATATCCCACAGGAGTCCGAGATTGATGGTGGCACCTACTATGGAGACAAAGGAATAAATTACGAGGAATGGTCTGACTAATTTCTCACCACCCAGAAATTCAATACAGCGAGAGCCGTATAAGCCCCAGCCAATAATCGTACTGAAAGCAAAGCAGCACATGGCAACAGCGGTAAAGATTGACACCCAGCTTCCATAAGTAGAAGTAAAGCCGGAGATTGTCAGTTCAGCACCGGCAGCCTGTCCGTAAGTAATACCTGGGGCAGCCAAAAGAATGACCAGACCGGTCAAAGTACAGATGATAATAGTATCCATGAATACTTCAAAGATACCGAACATTCCCTGATGTACAGCGTTATCAGTATCCGCACATGCATGGGCAATGGAGCCTGTACCGAGTCCGGCTTCATTGGAGAAGATACCGCGGGAGACACCCTTCTTCATACTCAGGAACATGGAACCGATCACGCCGCCGGTGGCTGCTCTTGGGGAGAAGGCACCGCTGAATATTTCACCGAATACAGCGGGTACGTGTTCAATGTTCATGATAATAACGCCAAAAGCCAGAATCACATATAATACTGCCATAAAAGGAACCAGCTTCTCAGTGACCTGACCGATTCGTTTGATACCGCCTAACAGTACCATTGCTACAAGCGCGGCAATAAAGATGCCGAAGATCAGGTTAGCCTTGTCATTGGTTCCATCAATGATATGGAAGCTCATCAGGGCAGAATTGATGGATGCAACGATGGTGTTTACCTGTGTGGCGTTGCCTGTACCGAATACAGTCAGCACACCGAATACTGCATAGAGAACCGCCAGAAAATACCACTTTTTAGACAGTCCGTTTTTGATATAGTACATAGGACCGCCTACATACTCTCCATTGGAGTTCTTCTCGCGAAAATGGATTGCCAGTGTGACTTCTGAGAATTTCGTACACATGCCAAGGAATGCGGAGCACCACATCCAGAAGATTGCACCCGGTCCACCAAGGGCAATCGCACCGGCGACACCTGCAATATTACCGGTTCCTACTGTTCCGGCAAGGGCTGTACAGACCGCCTGAAAAGGACTCATGGAGCCGTCTTTTGCCTGTGTTTTATCAAAAATTTTGCCAACTGTATTTTTCATGGCGACGCCAAATTTGCGAATCTGAATGAATCTTGTGCGGACAGACAAGAGAAGACCTACGCCGATAATACATATCATAGCGGGGACACCCCAGATGAAGCCGTTGACCACTTGGTTAATGCTTGCGATTTTTTCTACCATTTTTACCGTACCTTTCTGCTGGCTGTTTTGCATACAGCGCTTTATCTCATTGCAATGCTAAAGTTTATTGCTCTTATTATGACATGAAATACAGGAAGTTTACAAGTACTAAAAAGAAACACTATAGGAATTTTGTTCAAAATCCGTTATAGTAATGGTGTGTGAAGATTACTGGAAAGGCAGGTAATGAGTATGGATAAGAACAGAGATTTAAACTGGGCAGTGCTTGGAACCGGTGTGATTGCCAATGAAATGGCTCAGGCACTTGTTAAAATGAATAAAAGGCTGTATGCAGTAGCCAATCGTACGCATCAAAAGGCGTTGGATTTTGCCGAAAGATATGGTGTGCAGAAGGTATATGATCAGATTGATGAAGTATTTGAAGATGAGGCGGTAGATATTATTTATATTACAAGCCCGCATAATACCCATTATGAATTTATGAAAAAGGCTCTGGAGCATGGCAAGCATATTCTGGTGGAAAAATCCATCACACTAAACAGCAGGGAGTTGGATGAAATGATAGCACTTGCCGCAGAGAAGAAGCTGATCCTTGCTGAAGCCATGACCATATGGCATATGCCAATTTATAAGAAGCTTTGGGAGATCGTACAGAGTGGGCAATTAGGTAAAGTGCAGATCATAACCATGAACTTTGGCAGCTTTAAGGAATACGATATGTCGAACCGTTTCTTTAATATGAATCTGGCAGGAGGAGCCATGCTTGATATCGGAGTGTATGCCCTTTCTATTGTCAGAAGCTTCATGGAAGAGAAGCCGGAGGATATTGTCAGTCAGTGGAAAGTATCTCCTACAGGTTCTGACGAGCAGGCAACCATTCTGTTAAAGAATAAACAGGAGCAGATGGCAACGGTTGCCCTTTCCATGCATTCCAAGCAGCCAAAGAGAGCAATGATAAGCTGTGAGAAGGGCTATATCGAGATTATGGAATATCCAAGAGCTGATAAGGCAGTAATCGTAGATGCTGAGAGTGGAGAAAGAACAGAGATAGAGAGCGGTGAGACTGCCAATGCCCTTTATTATGAAATGGTGGGCATGGAGCAGGCGGTAAGAAGCGGGGATGCTTCCAATATGCAGTTACAGTATTCCAAAGATGTTATGGATATTATGACAAAGCTTCGCAAGGACTGGGGCATGAAATACCCTGGAGAACAATGGTAAATTTTATAAATCTATTTTACCATGTGGTGCTTCTTATGCTACAATATAACGTAGAATTTTAACCAATATAGTAGTGGTAAGTGAGAGGAAACACACATGAGAATAGGTTTTGATAATGACAAGTATCTGAAGATTCAGTCAGAGCATATTAAGGAGCGGATCAGTCAGTTTGGTGATAAGTTATATCTGGAATTTGGCGGTAAACTGTTTGATGATTACCATGCATCCAGAGTTTTGCCGGGATTTCAGCCGGACAGTAAATTACAGATGCTGATGCAGCTTTCTGATGTAGCAGAGATTGTCATTGTAATCAGTGCGGCAGATATTGAAAAGAACAAAATCAGGGGAGACCTTGGCATCACATATGATGTGGATGTATTGCGTCTGATCAGTGAGTTTGAGAAGAAAGGACTCTATGTAGGCAGCGTTGTCATTACGCAGTTTGCAGGACAGAGTGGTGCAGTCCAGTTCAGGGAAAGACTGGAGAAGAAGAATATTAAGGTATATCAGCATTATATCATTGAGGGATATCCTTCCAATATTCCATTGATCGTAAGTGAGAGTGGCTTTGGCAAGAATGATTATATTGAGACGACCAGACCATTGGTAGTCATTACGGCACCGGGACCGGGCAGCGGCAAGATGGCGACCTGTCTGTCACAGTTATACCATGAAAATCTGCGAGGCATTAAGGCTGGATATGCGAAGTTCGAGACATTCCCTATCTGGAATATTCCTCTGAAACATCCCGTGAATCTGGCTTATGAAGCAGCAACAGCAGATCTGAATGATATCAATATGATCGACCCGTTCCATCTGGAAGCCTATGGTGAGACTACTGTTAATTATAACAGAGATATCGAGATTTACCCTGTGTTAAATGCCATCTTTGAAGGCATCTATGGTGAGAACACATACTACAAATCACCAACTGATATGGGGGTCAATATGGCTGGTAACTGTATTTTTGACGATGAAGCCTGCTGTGAAGCCTCCAAGATGGAGATTATCCGCAGATATTACACCGCTATAAACAAGGTTGCCAAGGAAGAAGCTTCGGAGAATGAAGTCTACAAGATAGAACTTCTGATGAAACAGGCAAAGATCACAACAGATGATCGTAAGGTCACAGTAGCTGCGAAGAAAAGGGCAGAAGAACTTGGCGTGGCATGTGCAGCCATTGAACTGGAAGATGGTACAATCATTACGTCTAAGACAACGGATTTTCTGGGAGCATCAGCGGCACTTTTGTTGAATGCATTAAAATATCTGGCTGGAATCGAGCATGATGAGAAGCTGATCAAGCCGGAAGCCATTGAACCGATTCAGGCGCTGAAGGTTAATTTCCTGGGTGGTAAGAACCCAAGACTGCATAGTGATGAGGTATTGATCGCACTGGCACTTACTTCTGTCAGCAGCGAGAATGCCAAACGTGCCATGGAACAGATTCCAAAGCTGAGAGGTTGTCAGGTACATACCTCTGTTATGCTTTCAGAAGCTGATTCCAAGACTTTTAAGAGACTGGGCGTAGACCTTACCTGCGAACCGGTAAGAAGCGGGTTAAAGCTATATTAAAACAAGAAAATGTCATCTATCACAGATTGATTTATGTGATGGATGGCATTTTTTTAATATTTATGCATTGTTATTGACTTAAAGTCAATAACGGATTATCATAATCTTATAAATATGGAAAGGCATGGTGATCTATATGAAAATATTAGTATACGGAGCAGGTGTATTGGGATGTAATCTGGCACATGCATTGTGGATGGCTCATAAAGATGTCACACTCCTGGCAAGAGGAAGCTGGTATGAGGAGATAAAAAAGAACGGCATGACGATTCGTAACAAATTATTTGCAGGTAAGAAAACAAACGACAGGCTGCCGGTCATCAATGAGTTAAAAGAGCAGGATTACTATGATGTTGTATTTGTTGTCATGCAGTGCACCCAGATTGACAATATTTTACCTGTATTACAGCAGAATGTGAGCAGGAATATTGTACTGGTCGGGAATAATATTTATGCGGATAAATATGCGAAAGAACTTGCCGGTAAGGAAGTTCTGTTTGCCTTTTTCAGTGCTGGCGGACAGAAAAAGGGGAATGTAATTGAGTCCTTTAACAAAAATGATATGACTATGGGAAGAATTGATGGTACAGATCAGAGTGATGATTTCATAAAAAATATTTTTGAGGGAACCAAAATTAAGGTTACAATTGAGAATAAGATGAATGACTGGTTGAAAAGCCACGTAGCATTTATTATGCCCTTTGTTGCATTGGCATATTATGCAGACTGCGATTATAAAAAGATAAGACGTGATGAAAATATAATCAATCAATGCATTGATGCAATCAAAGAAAATTATGATGTATTGATCGACCTTGGTTATGAAGTCCGTCCTCAGTCAGATTATGAAATGGTTTCTTCCAAGAGAAGACAGGTATACATATTTATAAAACTCTGCTGTTATACGATTTTAGGTGATCTGTGCGTATGCGACCATGCAAGAAATGGAGTACGCGAAATGGTATATCTGAATGATCAGCTTAAAATCCTGAAAAGAGAGTCGAAGATTGCAACGAAGACATCCGATGAATTGGATCAGTATTTCCCCACCAGTGAATCATGAAAAGCAGGAGTAATAAATAAATGGCAAAAAGGATGAATGACACACAGCAACGCAAAAAGCAGATACTGGAAGCTGCAAGAAAGATTTTTATGCAAAAGGGATTCTACAATGCAAGTATAGATGATGTGGCAGCAGAGGTCGGCGTTGTCCGTGGTACAGTTCTTCATTATTATAAAAGTAAGAAAGAGTTAATGGAAGCTGTTCTTGAGAGTACCGGTGAGGATCTGATTCCCATTATTACAGGGATTACAAAGGAGCACGGTATGCCTGCAAAGGAACGTATTCTGCTTTTGATAGAGGCATGCAGCAGACAATTTATAAATGTAAAACCACAGTTGATTCAGTATGGTATGGGGCAGGAAGGCGAAGAATTCCGGTATCTGATGGACCAGATGAGGATTAAGGCATTTTATAAGGTCTGTGAATTATTGGAGGAAATTCTTGAGGATGGATGCAGGGAAGGGGCATTTCAGATTGAAGATACCAGAGCAAGGGCTTGTGCAGTCACCTTTGCAGTCTTTGGGATAACGGGTGCGCAGCTTAGTGCTGACAGAATCGTAAAGGAAATGGAACAGATAATAAATGTATTAATTTTTTCAAAAGACTGAATGCTGCTTGTAGAAACCTGATGAAAAGTGCTATGATTTCATTAGTGTACATAAGAATACACAAAGGAGGAATAAATAATGGCTTGTACAACGATTTTAGTTGGTAAGAAGGCGTCCTATGACGGTTCTACCATGATTGCACGTAATGATGATTCAGCATCAGGACATTTTACAGCGAAGAAGGTGGTTGTCGTGCAGCCACAGGAGCAGCCCATCAAATACAGATCAGAGCTTTCTCATGTAGAGATTGAGCTGCCATCAGATCCTATGAAATATACATGTGTACCCAATGCCGTAAAAGGTGAGGGGGTATGGGCTGCAAGCGGCGTAAACGCAGCCAATGTTGCCATGACAGCAACAGAAACCATTACTTCTAATCCACGAGTGCTGGGTGCAGATCCGTTAGTGGTATATCAGCCCGCAGCAGATGGCAAAGAGGAAGTTGCAGGAGGAATTGGTGAGGAAGATATTGTATACATCGTACTTCCTTATATTCACAGTGCCAGAGAAGGCGTGAAGAGACTGGGAAGCCTTCTGGAGCAGTATGGTACATATGAAATGAATGGTATTGCTTTTCAGGATGCAGATGAGATCTGGTGGCTGGAGACAATAGGCGGTCATCACTGGATCGCAAGACGAGTACCGGATGATGTCTATGTGGTTATGCCCAATCAGCTTGGGATTGATGCCTTTGATCTGGAGGATGCACTTACCACACAGAAGGACTATATGTGTTCTGCCGATATGAAGGAATTTATTGCAAAGAACCATCTGGATCTGTCAATGGATGGCAGACTGAATCCAAGAGATGCTTTTGGCAGTCATGATGATTCAGATCATGTATACAATACACCCCGTGCCTGGTTCATGTTACGGTATCTGAACCCTCATACGAAGAAGTGGGATGGACCTGTATCCGAGTATACACCGTATTCTGATGATCTTCCATGGTGCATGGTACCAGAGAAGAAGATTACGGTAGAGGATGTAAAATATGTGTTATCTTCCCACTATCAGGGAACACCTTATGATCCATATGCAGCATATGGAGATAAGTCCATGAATGGAGCCTTCCGTTCTATTGGAATTAACCGAAATGATTTCGTGGCAGTGATCCAGATCAGACCGGATCAGCCAAAAGACAGCAGTATCATTGAATGGGTGGCTTTTGCATCCAATGCATTCAATGTACTGGTTCCATTCTATGCAGATGTGAATGAGATACCGGAATATCTTGGCAATACCACTGGAGAAGTATCTACGGATAACTTCTACTGGTCAAGCAGACTGATTGCGGCAATGGCAGATGCTTCCTACAGAAAATCCATTTTCCATATTGAGCGTTATCAGGAGCATGTGATGTCCAGGGCACATGAACTGATCGGGCTGTGTGATGCCGCCCTTGCAAAAGAGAGTGACGCAGACAAGAGGCTGGAGCTTAAACAAAAGGCAAACCAGGCTCTGGCTGATATGCTTAAAGCAGAGACAGCATCTACATTGGATAAAGTATTATATGAATTAAGTAATTTGATGAAGAATGCATATTCCAGATCAGATGCCTAGGAAATTTGCGGTGGGACTATAGTCCCACCGCTTTCTCATACCTGAAAATCCACTAAAATGTATAATAAAAGACAATATAATGCATTTTAGTGAAATTTTTTGTATAAATATACTTGATTTTAACGCATTGATGTGGTAGCATATTAATCAGCGCAAGGGAGCGGTATACATGAATACAGTTTCAGTGCGCTCATTTTATAAACACCCATAATTGCGGGGGTGGGAGGTCTGAACAGTTCAGACACAGAACAATTCTAAGGAGGAAATGTTATGAAAAAGATGAAAGCTACATTAGCGATCGCAATGGCTTCCGTTCTGACGATTGGTCTCGTTGGATGCGGCAGCAGTTCAGCACCGGCTGCTACAGAGCAGACAAGTGCTGCAGCAGGTACAGATACGACAGCTTCAGCTGAGGCAACAACTACAGCAAGCGGTTCTGACCTGAACATTATGTTGGAGACACCTGTTGAGTCACTTGACCCACAGCAGGCAACAGATGGTACTTCATTTGAAGTTATCGCAGACTATACAGATGGTCTGATGCAGATGGATGCAGATGGACAGGCAGTACCTGCCCTGGCAGAATCTTATGACCTTTCTGATGACGGACTTACCTATACATTCCACATTCGTGATGATGCTAACTGGAGCAACGGTACTCCTGTTACTGCAGCAGATTTCGTATTTGCATGGCAGAGAGCAGTAGATCCTGAAGTTGCTTCTGAATACTCTTATATGTTAAGTGATATTGGTCAGATCAAGAATGCTGAAGATATCATCGCAGGCAGCAAGGATAAGAGCGAACTTGGTGTTACAGCAGTAGATGATAAGACATTACAGGTAGAATTAAATGTTCCTGTCAGCTATTTCCTGTCACTGATGTATTTCCCTACATTCTATCCTGTAAATGAAGAGTTCTTTACTTCATGCGGAGATACATTTGCAACAAGCCCTGAAACAGTACTTTCCAATGGTGCATTCGTACTTGACTCTTATGAGCCGGCTGCAACAGCTTTCCACTTAACCAAGAATGCTGATTACTACAATGCAGACAGTGTACAGCTTGCTGGTCTGAACTATCAGGTAATTCAGGATTCACAGCAGGCACTGATGAGCTACCAGACAGGTGCTCTGGATACTACTCTTGTAAACGGCGAGCAGGTTGACCAGGTTAAGGATGATCCTGAATTCCAGGCAATCGGTGCAGGTTATTTATGGTATGTATCACCTAACATCAGCGGCGTTGCAGAGCTTGCTAACTTAAATATCCGTATGGCACTGACAATGGCTATCGACCGTGAAGCTATCACAACAGATGTATTAAAGGATGGTTCCACACCTACTTATACAGCAGTTCCTCTTGAATTTGCAGCAGGTCCTGACGGATCTGACTTCTCCGGTGATCAGACCTTGTTCTCTGATGTATGCGCATTTGATACAGCCAAGGCAGCAGAATACTGGCAGACAGGCTTAGATGAGCTGGGTATCACAGAGCTTACGCTGGATATGGTTGTTGATGCTGATGATGCACCTCAGAAGGTTGCACAGGTATTAAAGGAGCAGTGGGAGACAACTCTTCCGGGACTTACAGTTACTCTGACAATTGAGCCTAAGAAACAGAGAGTACAGGATATGCAGGATGGCAATTATCAGTTAGGACTTACACGTTGGGGACCTGATTATGCAGACCCTATGACTTACCTTGGTATGTGGATTACAGACAACTCTAATAACTATGGTTTATGGAGCAATGCAGAATATGATGCTATCATTGAAGAGTGTACTACAGGTGATCTGTGTACAGATGCAGAAGGACGATGGACCAGACTTTACGATGCTGAGAAGATCGTAATGGACGAAGCAGTTATCTTCCCTCTTTACACACAGTGTAATGCAGAAATGTTATCTTCTAAGGTTACAGGCATTGAGTTCCACCCGGTTGCTTTGAACCGTGTATACAAGAATGCGGTAAAGGCAGAATAATAGAAATTTGTTAATTAGAAGCCGCACTGAGGAAGTCAATACCTTGGTGCGGTTTTTGCGCCTGATAAGGTTTCATAAGAAATTAAACACACGGGGAGGCAGAAGGTGAAGAAATATACGATAAAGCGAGTGATTACTTCGCTCTTTACACTTTTGGCGATTTTATTGGTTTTGTTTATACTGATGCAGCTTATGCCGGGTTCTCCATTTAATGATGAGAAGTTAAATGCAGACCAGAAGGCAGCCCTTTATGCAAAATATGGTCTGGACCAGCCAATTATCGTACAGTTTTTTAAATATGTAGGCAATATGTTAAAGGGTGATCTGGGCGTTAGTTATAACATTTCCAAGAATACCCCGATTTCACAGTTGATTCAGAGCAGATTACCGATCTCTATCAGAATCGGTGGATTTGCAGTTACAGTAGGTGCAGTGGTAGGATTGATCCTTGGACTGATCGCAGCTCTCAAGCACGATACGATATGGGATACTCTGGCAACGATTATTTCCGTTATCGGTGTATCTGTTCCATCCTATGTATTTGCACTGGCATTGAGTTATAATTTTGGATTTAAGCTTGGCTGGTTCCCTATGTTATTCTCACAGCAGGATATCTTTGGTTCCAGTGTACTGCCCAGTATTTCATTATCCATGTTTACCATGGCATCCATTGCCCGATTTACAAGGAGTGAGATGCTTGAAGTATTGGGAAGTGAATATATGTTACTAGCAGAGAGTAAGGGAATCTCCGGTTCTGCACTGATATTACGTCATGCATTGAGAAATGCACTGATTCCTATTATTACAGTACTTGCACCATTGATCGTTGATCTGATGACAGGTTCTCTGGTAGTAGAGAAGATCTTTGCAATTCCCGGAGTAGGAAGTCTGCTTGTAACAGCAATCCAGTCCAACGATTATAACGTAGTTATCGCATTGAGTTTTATTTATTCTGCAATGTATATCGGCATCATGCTGGTTGTAGATATTCTCTATGGCATCATTGATCCGAGAATCCGACTTGCAGGGAAAGGGGAATGATGATGAGCGAGATAAACACACCCTATGTACCTGTAGATGCGGATTTTGTATTAAAAGACAATGCAGGTGCGATTACAATTGATGAGAACTATGCCGCACAGAACTTCTGGAAAGACGTATTGATCCGTTATTTCCGTAAAGTAAGTGCAGTTATTGGTCTTGTACTGATTATATTGATTACTTTATTTGCAGCAATCGGACCGGGTATGAATGAGTATACATATTCAGGTCAGGAACTGAGCCAGAAGAACTTCGCCCCACGTGTGAAGGCACTGGAGAAGTTCGGTATCTTTAACGGTGATGAGACAATGCGAACCACGACAGGTTCCAAGACCATTAACTATTATATAGAAAAAGGTCTGGATGATGTAGAATACTGGTTTGGAAGTGATAACTTTGGACGTGACATCTGGACACGTACCTGGGAAGGCGCCAGAGTATCCTTAATCATTGCCATTGCAGCAGCAATCATTGATATGGTCATTGGTATGAGCTACGGTCTGATATCCGGATATTTTGGTGGTAAAGTCGATATTATCATGCAGAGAATCCTGGAGATTGCCAACGGTATCCCCAGACTGGTTATTGTTACACTGCTTTTGCTGGTTCTTCAGCCTGGTATGCTGACCATTATTTTTGCATTGATGCTGACCGAATGGGTAGGCATGAGCCGTATTGCCCGTGCAGAAATGCTGAAATTAAAGGAGCAGGAATTTGTTCTGGCTTCCAGAACATTGGGAGCAGGTAACTTCTTTATCATCTTTAAAGAAGTGTTGCCTAATATCATTGGACCGATCATTACACAGGTTATGTTCTCCATTCCTACCGCAATCTTTACAGAAGCATTTTTAAGCTTCGTAGGTCTGGGTATTCCTGTGCCACAGTGTTCATTAGGTTCCCTGATTTCAGAGGGATTCAACAGCTTTACAACACATCCATACCAGATTATCCCGCCTATCGTGGTAATGGCATTATTGATGTTGAGCTTCAACCTTGTAGCAGATGGATTAAGAGAAGCACTTGATCCTAAGATGAAAGAAATGTAAGGACGAAAGGAGAAATAAGATGTCAGAAGATAAGAACGCAATTCTTCAAATCAAAGATTTGGATATCACCTTTCGTACTACTGCTGGACCAGTCCATGCAATACGAGGTGTCAATATAGACCTGCAAAAAGGAGAAACGGTTGCTATCGTAGGAGAATCCGGTTCCGGTAAATCTGTTACGATGAAAGCTGCCATGGGTATTCTTGCATCTAATGCAACAGTAACAAACGGCAGTATTGAATTCTCCTATCATCATGCTGATGGAACACCGGAGACGGTAGATATTCTCAGCAAAGATAAGAAATGGATACGTAGACATATCAATGGCAAGAGAATTGCCATGGTATTTCAGGACCCGATGACAAGTCTTGACCCTACTATGACAATTGGTAAACAGATCATGGAAGGTATGATCTGGCATTTCAAGACTCCGAAGAAAGAAGCCTGGGCAAAAGCCGTAGAGCTTCTCAAAGAGGTAGGTATTGAAGATGCAGAGAAGAGAATGAAGAATTATCCTCATCAGTTGTCCGGTGGTATGAGACAGAGAGTCGTTATTGCGATTGCACTTTCCTGTAATCCTGATCTGTTGATCTGCGATGAACCTACGACTGCGTTGGATGTAACCATTCAGGCAAAGATCATAGAGCTGATCCGCAGAGTACAGAAGGAGAGAGGTATTTCTGTTATTTATATTACACATGACCTTGGCGTTGTAGCAAAGGTTGCAGACTACGTTAACGTTATGTATGCAGGTAAGATTGTAGAAAAAGGCACAATCAATGAGATATTCTATGATCCCAAGCACCCTTATACCTGGGGACTTCTCTCAGCAATGCCTGATCTGGATACGGATGATGAAAGACTTTATACCATTCCTGGTTCACCGCCAAACCTGCTGCATGAGACACAGGGTGATGCTTTCGCAGCACGTAATAAATATGCGCTGGAAGTAGATGACAAGGCAGATCCTCCTATGTTCAAGGTATCAGATACACATTATGCGGCAACCTGGCTGTTAGATTCGAGAGCACCTAAGGTAGAAATGCCACAGGAGCTGAAAGCTCGATTAGAACGTATGAAGAAGGAGGCTAAGGATTATGGCAGTGAATTATAATGCAAAGCCGCTTCTTACGGTAGATGGCTTGAAACAGTATTTCAAAGTAAGCAATTCCTTTACAGTGCATGCTGTAGAGAATGTGTCTTTTGAAATCTATCCGGGTGAGACTTATGGTCTGGTAGGAGAATCCGGCTCCGGTAAATCTACCATTGGCAGAAGTATCATCAGATTATATGACCCTACAGCAGGTAAGATTGTTTTCAATGATGTGGATATCAGTGGCAAATTGAGCAGATCTACAAGCCAGATGCTTCGTACACAGATGCAGATGATCTTCCAGGACCCGATGGCTTCCCTGAATCCACGTAAAAAGATCGGTGATATCATTGGAGAAGGTCTGGACATTCATCATATGTATAAGACAAAAGCAGAACGTGAGGAGAAGATCAAGGCGATTCTGGCAAAGGTAGGTCTTTCACCAGAGCACGCAACCCGTTATCCTCATCAGTTCTCCGGTGGTCAGAGACAGCGTGTTGGAATAGCCAGAGCATTGATTATGAATCCCAAGCTCATCATTGCAGATGAGTGTATCTCTGCATTGGATGTATCTATTCAGGCACAGGTTGTCAATCTGATGAAGGATATTCAGCAGGAAACCGGTACAGCGTATCTGTTTATCGCCCATGATCTGTCCATGGTTAAGTATATTTCAGACAGAATCGGTGTATTGCATCTGGGACATTTACTGGAGACAGGAACTACAGATGAAATTTTCAATAACCCGATTCATCCATATACCAAGAGTCTGCTATCTGCTATTCCTGCACCGAACCCGGTTGTAGAGAAGAACAGAACAGCACTTACCTATGACTATAAGACATCAGGTATTGACTATAAGCAGGGAACACAGCACCTCGTAGATGGTACACACTATGTAAAATGTACTGACGAAGAGTTTGCCAAGTGGACGCTATGATGCCTGCGGATTGTTCCAAGGTCTTTGGCATCATATATGTAACAGTTCAGCCGCGCCATTCGCAAAGACGCCTGACGGCGTTTTTTCACTGCTGCGCAGTTAACTTTGCTCATAACCTGGCGCTCATCTCATGACTTATAAAACGATTCCATTCATGCAAGCATGATGTCCTCGTTTTTTAAGTCATGGCTGAACTGTTACTCATATATTAAATATTTGCCCATCACGTAACGTGGTGGGCTTTTTATGTTATACTATAAATATATTTAAAGAAAGGTACGGTGGACAGCATGTGTACAGCGGCAACTTATAGAACGAAAGATTTTTATTTTGGAAGAACACTGGATTATGAATGTAATTATGGAGAGGAAGTAACGATTACTCCCCGCAATTATCCATTTGCTTTCAGACATATGGGAGAAATGAAGTCACACTATGCAATCATTGGTATGGCGCATGTAGCAGAGAATTATCCGCTTTATTATGATGCCATCAATGAAAAAGGTCTTGGAATGGCAGGTCTTAATTTCGTTGGCAACGCCAAGTATCAGGAAGTAGAGCAGGGCAGAGAGAATGTGGCGCAGTTTGAATTTATTCCCTGGATACTGTCACAGTGTGCCTCAGTAGCAGAAGCAAAAGAAGCTCTTGGTAAAATGAATTTGGTAGGAACTACATTCAATGAATATTTCTCGGCAGCACAGCTTCACTGGCTGATTGCAGATAAAGAAAGCGCTATTACAGTAGAATGTATGGCAGATGGATTGCATGTCTATGATAATCCGGTGGGAGTTATGACTAACAATCCGCCATTTCCTACGCAGATGTTCCTTTTGAATAATTATATGGGATTATCCACCAGACAGCCACAGAATCAGTTCTCGGACAAACTGCCGCTTAATACCTACAGCAGAGGTATGGGAGCCTTGGGACTGCCTGGAGATCTTTCTTCCGCATCCCGTTTTGCAAAGGTGGCATTTACCAAAATGCATGCCATTTCAGGAGAATCAGAGAATGAAAGTGTGAGCCAGTTCTTCCATATCTTAGGATCTGTAGACCAGCAGAGAGGCTGTTGTGAAGTGGCTGAGGGTAAATATGAGATCACACTGTATACCTCATGCTGTAATGCAGATAAGGGAATCTACTATTATACGACCTATGAAAACCATCAGATTACAGCAGTAGATATGCATAGAGAGAATCTGGATGGCAGTGAGCTTGCACACTATCCGTTAATTCAGGGTGAGCAGATTAAATTCCAAAATTAAGTGCCGTCTGACTGCAATGATAAAAAATAAACAGAGTCATGAACAGCGATTATGCCAGATGGAAAACTCTGCGCAGAACTTCATCTTCTACCAGAATCTGTTTAGCCAGTTCGCGATACTGTTCTTCATGAAGGTATGTGTGGCGGAAGGGCTTGATAGAAGGGGCAAGGTCTATCGCCTGTTTATAGTCTTCCACATTCAGATTCAGGATGCACACATAATCCCAGAAGCCAGTCTGGGTAAAGACGGTATTGACTCTTTGGTAGCGGTGGTCATGCACGCGGCTCATCAGGTATGTGGCAATACCGACCTGAATACCATGAAGCTGAGGTGTCTCCAGCATTTTATCCAGCGCATGTGAGATGAGGTGTTCACTGCCACTGGTGGGGGCGCTGCTTCCTGCAATTTCATTTGCGATACCGCTCATGGCAAGGGAATCCAGCAATTCCTTCAGGAACAGGCGGTCGTGAATTGTCTCAAAGGGTGTACGCACGAAGCTGTTCACTGCCTTTTTCGCAATCATCATGGCAAAGTCATTGACCTGTGCAGCGCCATGCTCTGCTTCAAACTGCCAGTCATAGAGGGATGTGATCTTGGAAACCATATCTCCGATACCAGAGTAGAGGAATTTCTCAGGTGCACTTTTGATTATATCTGTGTCTACAATAATGCCATAAGCCATACGTGCGGGAACAGAGCTGCGTCTTTTATTAATAAGCAGGGAAGCGCTGGCACTGGAAAAGCCATCACTGGAAGCTGAGGTAGGAACACTGATGAAGGGAAGCTTACGCAGAAATCCCATATATTTGGCTGCATCAATGACTTTGCCACCTCCAAGACCAATGACTGCCTGTGTGGAATTGGGCAGTGCAAAGGCAATGCGAATAATATCATCTATATCGACTGTATCCAGTTCACAATATTCCAGAACTTCAATTCCCGCATTGTGCAGGGAAGAGAGAACCTTCTGACCGAACATGTCAATCAGACCATTTCCAAAGTAGATAACAACTTTCTGTAAATTACTTTCCTGCAAATAGGGACCTATCTTATCCAAAGCCCCATCTTCAACCTTTAATATCGTGGGAATTGCAATATGACTGCTGTTTATTTTTGCCATTTCGATAAACACTCCTCTCAATAACCTGAAAACTTTATAATAAGTCTATTATAAAAGTTTGTTAGATTTTTAGCAACCATTGTTATGCTTTGGCAAATATAAAAGACTTGATTTCTCAGAATATTACGTGTACAATAACTGTAACACGTATGGAAAACGTTTTCCATAGAAAAAATGGGGTAAAAAGAGTTATTCTGCACTATGTAAGCTGTATTTTCATCTTGCATGGTTAAGAACAGGAATCAAAAGAGAGGTATGGAATTATATGGAGTTTGCAGCAGTTTTTCACAGATCAACAGATAATTATTGCTATGCACTGGACGATAATCAGCTCATCATTAACCTGAAGACAGGACATGATGTGAAGATCGTGAATATCATTTATGGAGATCCCTTTGCCAATGGTATCTTAGGTGGAGGCGAGGAATGGACGGGAGAGAAGGCGGGCATTCCTTTTAAGAAAAAGCTAAAGAATCAGATATGGTGGACAACTACCATTATTCCACCTTTTAAGAGATTGAAATATTACTTTGAACTGATTACAGATACAGAGAAGTGGTATTATTTCGAGGATGGTTTTGTCAGCGAAGAGCAGATGCAGTTAAAAGGCAGAAGCCGCCAGTGCTTTACAATGCCCTGGCTGAATCCGGCAGATGTGAACAGAACCCCTTACTGGGTCAACGAGACTGTCTGGTATCAGATTTTCCCGGACAGATTCTGCAATGGCAATCCGGCAAATGATCCCGAAAGCACGAAGCCATGGAAATGTGAACCAATCAAAGGACACAGAGATAATTATGGTGGAGATCTTGAGGGCATTACACAAAAATTGGATTATTTACAGGATCTGGGAGTGACAGGGCTGTATCTGACACCAATTAACGAGTCACCTTCCAATCACAAATATGATACGACAGATTATGAGCGTATTGATCCTCATTTTGGAGACGATGAAGTAATGAAGGAGCTGGTCACACAGGCGCATGAGCGGGGAATTAAGATTATGCTGGATGCGGTGCTCAATCACGCAGGATATTATTTCAAGCCGTGGCAGGATGTATTGGAGAAAGGACCACAATCACAGTATTATGACTGGTTCATGATTAACCAGTGGCCGCTGGATGATAAGTGGCAGGCAGCGAAGAAAGGGCAGCTGTATACCTTTGCCTTTTTTGATGGAATGCCAAAGCTCAATACCAATAACCCAAAGGTCAGAAAATACCTGGTGGACGTTGTGTGCGGCTGGGTGCACAAATATGACGTAGATGGTATCCGTATTGATGTAGCTAATGAAGTGTCCCATACCTTCTGTAAGGAACTCAGAAGTGCTCTCAAAGCCATAAAACCTGATATCTATATATTGGGAGAAATATGGCATGATGCAATCAACTGGCTTCGCGGGGATGAGTATGATGCAGTTATGAATTATCCTCTGGCTGGCAGTATGAAGGACTTCTTTATTGATAAAAGCCTGACAGATGAGGACTTTGAGTGCATGATTAACCGTTGCTATACCAATTATATGCAGCAGACAAATGACGTGCTTTTCAATATGCTGGATTCTCACGATACACAGAGACTTCGCAGTATTGTGTCGGGAATAGATGAATATGATGCGCTGTTGATATTGTTGTTCACCATGCCGGGCAGCGTGTGCATCTACTATGGAACTGAGATTGCCATGGAAGGTGGATTTGACCCTGACTGCAGGCGCTGTATGCCCTGGTCTGAGATAGAGCGGGGAGATTATGCATCACAGATATCCTTTATGAAAGAACTGATTAATCTTAGAAAGACACAGCCGCTTATGAGAGAGCGTAATTTCCATTTCCCGGCTGAATATGAGAATCCGAGAGTTATCCAGTTTGAGAAGATTGGCTGGAGCGAGAAGCTGGAAGTACTGGTCAATGCCAGTGATACCCCGGTAGAACTTCTAAACCCACAGCAAGGCGAAATACTCTTCTCCCGTAACCTGCACACCACCAAACTTGCCCCCGGAGGCGTCTGCATCCGCTATATTGAGAGGGTAAAATAGGGCGAGGGGCGAAACGCAGGGAAAGAATGGAGAATGTTCGCGATTCACAATGCAACACAGGCACGCTCCCGCTACGTGAAAAATGTAATGGACACGTAAGGCGCTATTGGGAGCTACGCTCCCATACCGCCTAAGTGCCAACGTTTTTCAAGTGCCTGCTTATGCATATGTGAAATCGCGACCATTCCATTTACATGCTTGAGCGTTTCGCGGGATATTTGAAACAATCACAATGAAGGACAAGAAGTTTTCAGAGGACATAAGGCATTTTGATAATAAGTCATACCAGAAAAAAAATAGAACTTTAAATCTTTCACATAGTCTAAAATTTATGTTAAACTATACCTGTCTGCATTCTAAGACTTGCAGACAGGTATTTTTAATAATGAATCCACATTATGTTATGTCTCCACCCAAATAAAAACGTAGAATATAGCATAATTACCTTAAATTCTAGTACCTATTCAGTACCCATGCACAAAATTGTATCTTCGATACCATAGTAGATAACAGTTTTACCTGTTATCTACTATGACAATTCTGGCACGTAAATTGAGTCAAATATGCTCGCATACGAGCATATTCTGACTCTCCCCCCCCATGGCTCTGAATAGACAATATGTAATGACCTCCACTTTGTAACTTCGTGGATTTACCTGTATACT
>CAVBMG010000048.1:0-24397 GCA_963596435.1 Agathobacter sp. | reverse complement strand
AAAATATGGTAATATCCATATACGTATATATCGGTTAAAATGAGCCAAATATTAGCGTTTCCGGGAATGAGAAGACTTTTGTGTATCTTGCATACGGGGTAAAATTTCAAATTTTTGGCAATATCATTCAAAAATGCATAAAAAAATCGGGAATTACTATAGATTTATTTGTATAAATGTATTAAAATGGTTTCAGAATGCGAAGAATCAGAATATTCAGAAAGAAAAATCTTTGTGGATATTGTATAAGTGAGGAGAGTGGCATATGATATCAAATCAGATCATGCAGAATACAATCGAAGGAATTAAGGCGATTGCAAGAGTAGAGTTATTCGTGGCTGATATTGACGGTAAGCTTGTGGCATCTACCAAGTCAACAGGAAACAGCTTTGAAAGTTCAATTCTGGAGTTCGTGAAGTCTCCGGCAGACAGCCAGGAGATACAGGGGTGTCAGTTCTTTAAGATCTATGATGACCAGCAGCTGGAATATATTCTGATTGCCAATGATGCAGGCGAGAATGCATATATGGTAGGTAAGATGGCAGCATTCCAGCTTCAGAACCTGATGGTCGCATACAAAGAGAGATTTGATAAGGACAACTTTATCAAGAACCTCCTTCTGGATAATCTGCTTCTGGTAGATATCTATAGCCGTTCCAAGAAACTGCATATTCAGACCGATGTAAAACGAGCAGTTCTTATCGTGGAATCTCCAAATGGAAAGGATGCCAATATTCTGGAGAAAGTCAGAGAGAACTTCGGACAGAATGGAAAAGACTTCGTCACAGCAGTAGATGAGAATAACGTTATTATAGTGAAGGAAATCGCAGATAACGAGACAAATCGTGATATTGATAAATATGCCAGAGCAATTGAAGAATGTCTGAATAAGGAAGGCATTAAGGATGTACATATCTCTTATGGTACCAATGTAAAGGAGATCAAGGAAGTCAGCCGCTCCTACAAGGAAGCCAAGATGGCACTGGATGTTGGTAAGATATTCTTCGCAGAAAGAGATATCATTGCATATAGCGAGCTTGGTATCGGCAGACTGATCTATCAGCTTCCGATTCCTCTGTGCAAGATGTTTATCAAGGAAATATTCGGCGGCAAGAGCCCGGATGATTTTGACGAGGAAACTTTAACGACAATCAATAAGTTCTTCGAGAATTCTCTGAACGTATCCGAGACATCCAGACAGCTCTTCATTCACAGAAATACACTTGTATACAGACTGGATAAACTGCAAAAGAGCACAGGACTGGATCTGAGAGTATTCGAAGATGCCATTACCTTTAAGATCGCGCTCATGGTCGTTCGTTACATGAAATATATGGAGTCGTTTGAGTACTAAGTTAAATTTTAATTAGGGGTGAATTTATTTGAAAAGTACAGCAGTGAAGAAACGTGTACAGCGTACAGGCAGTGGAGATGACCCGATTATTCTGCTGGAGAACGTGAGTAAGTCCTATACTGCGGGAGTTCCTGCATTAAATGGGATTAATCTGCATATAAATAAAGGAGAATTCGTTTTTGTAGTAGGAGACAGCGGATCAGGTAAATCTACACTGATCAAGCTTTTACTCAGGGAACTGGTGCCTACTTCTGGAAGAATCTTTGTAAACGGTACAGATGTAGTACGTCTGAAACGTCGTAAGATTCCCAAGTTCAGAAGAAGCCTTGGCGTTGTGTTCCAGGATTTCAGACTTTTAAAAGACCGCAATGTGTATGAAAATGTGGCTTTTGCCCAGAGAATCATACAGATGCCCAACAGAGAGATACGTAAGAATGTACCTGCTATGCTCTCAAGAGTAGGTTTGGCAGGAAAGTATAAAGCAAAACCAAAGCAGCTGTCAGGTGGTGAGCAGCAGAGAGTTGCCCTGGCAAGAGCGCTGGTCAATAAGCCGGAGATTCTGCTGGCAGATGAGCCTACAGGTAATCTTGATCCGAAGAATTCCTGGGAGATCATGAATCTGTTAGAGAAGATCAATAATGATGGTACGACTGTCCTGGTTGTAACCCATAACCGTGAGATCGTCAATGCGATGCAGAAGAGGGTTATTACTATGAAGAAGGGTCTCATTGTCAGCGATGAGGAAAAGGGTGGTTACATCGATGAGGATTAATACATTGTTTTACTGCCTGTGGCAGGGAATTAGAAATACATTCAGAAATAAATGGTTTACTTTGGCATCTGTAGCAACGATATCTGCCTGTCTTTTCCTGTTTGGTCTGTTCTATGCCATACTGACGAACTTCCAGCATATCGTAAAGACCGCAGAGGAAGGTGTATCTGTTACGGCATTTCTGGATGAAGGCGTCAGTGATGAGAGAGTACAGGAGATCAGTGACATGATATCCAAACGTGTGGAAGTCAGAGAAGCGGATTATGTTTCTGCTGACCAGACATGGGAGACTTTCAAGGCAGATTATCTGGGAGAGTATTCAGAAGGATTTACAGAAAATCCTCTGGCTGACTGCGCTCATTTTGAGATTTATATGAGTGATGTATCCATGCAGCCGGAGCTTGTAAGCTATCTGGAATCCATACAGGGAATCCGTAAAGTCAACAAGTCTGCTGTTACGGCACAGGCTTTGACAGGAATCAACTCCATTGTCGGATATGTGACAATAGGAATCATTGCGATTCTGTTTGCGGTATCTATTTTCCTGATCAGCAATACAGTTACCATTGGTATTTCCGTTCGTAAGGAAGAGATACAGATCATGAAATACATAGGAGCAACTGACTTTTTCGTAAGAGCTCCTTTCGTAATAGAAGGTATGGTGATCGGGTTCATCGGATCACTGATTCCACTAGCAGCTGTGTACGTTATTTATAATCAGGCACTTTTGTATGTGGCACAGAGATTTGCATATTTATCACAGCTGATGCAGTTTTTGCCGGTGAACGAGATCTTTACAAATCTGATACCGGTATGTATCGGCATTGGTGTAGGAATTGGTTTTATAGGCAGTTTTACAACTGTCAGAAAGCATTTGAGCGTCTAAGATGCATTCATTTACAGATGCTGTAGAGACAAAGAGAGTAATTAGGAGAGATATATGCGTTTTAAGAAGATGATGAGGGGAATTGCCCTGCTTCTTATGACTGTCTTGCTTTCTGTCAGCGTATGTCCTTTGGTCAGCCATGCAGATAAAATATCTGATTTGAAAAAGAGCATTCAGGATAAACAGGATGCGATTGATAAGGCACAGAATGAAAAGAAAGCGCTGCAATCCGGCTTGACGGATGTAAAGAAAGTAATATCAAGTCTGCAGACTTCCAAGCAGAATCTGTCAAATTATATCAGCCAGCTGGATGACAGCCTTTCACAGGCACAAGCCAGAATCCTGGAGCTGAATACCATGATCACAGACAAAGAAGCTGAGATCACGAAGACGGCAGCAGAGCTGGAAGATGCCATTGCAACAGAGGAAACGCAGTATCAGGCCATGAAGGACAGAATTAAATTCATTTATGAGAAAGGTGATTCTTTTTATCTGGAAATGGTACTGACCGCACAGTCTTTTGGAGAGATGCTGAACAAGGCAGAATATGTGGAGAAATTATCTGCATATGATAAACGTATGCTGGAACAGTATCAGGCAACGAGACAGTATGTGGCGGTGTGTAAGGAACAGCTGGAAGCAGAACAGGAGCTTCTGCAGGAAGCCAAGACTGATGTGGAGAAAGAACAGAAGTCTCTGGAAACACTGATATCCCAGAAGGAGCAGGAGATTACTGCTTATGAAAGTGATATCAATAACCAGCAGGCTCTGGTGAAAGAATACGAGGCTGAGATCGCAGCACAGAATGCGGAGATCAAAGCCATGGAAGATCTGGTAGCAGCACAGAAGGCAGAGCTTGCGAAAGAAAACAAGGCTGCAAGAACCTATGATGGAGGTATGTTTGCATGGCCTGCACCATCCTATACCAGAATTTCGGATGATTATGGTAATCGAATGCATCCTACGCTGCATGTGCAGCAGTTCCATAACGGTATTGACCTGGCATCACCGGGAGGCTCGCCGATTCTGGCAGCTTATGATGGAACAGTAGTATCAGCGGCATATAGTTCTACCATGGGCAATTATGTGATGATCGATCATGGAGACAACCTGTATACTATATATATGCATGCATCTGCACTATATGTATCCAAAGGAGAAAATGTTGTAAAAGGACAGAAGATTGCCGCAGTAGGAAGTACAGGACGTTCTACAGGTAACCATCTGCATTTCAGCGTCAGACTGAATGGCAGCTATGTCAGCCCGTGGAATTATTTATCACATTAAAATGTATGACTGCGTAAGGAAAGGCATGGATATAGAAATATGAATGAGAATGAAAAAGATGATAACAGGTCCTTTTGGCGGGGACTGGCGGTTGGATTGGCATCCAGCTGTGCGATTCTGCTGGTTGTATTTGGAAGTGTAAAAATATATCAGACATATCGTGTCTATGGCAAGCTGGCAAGTGGAAGTTCTGCTGAAACAGAATCCGTAGCCAATGAGAAAACGACAGAGAAGCTGGGAGTACTGGAAAACACGATCAAACAGTATTTCTGGCAGGATGTGGATGAAAGTACACTGGAAGAAGGTGTATACAAGGGCTTGCTGGAATCACTGGATGATCCGTATTCTGTATATTATACTCATGATGAGCTGGTGCAGCTGCAGCAGCAGACAGAAGGCATCTATTATGGAATCGGAGCTTACATCAGCCAGGATAATGAAATGGGATATGTCAGAGTCAGCAAGATCATTAAGAACACACCGGCAGAAGCAAGTGGTCTGCAGCAGGATGACTACATTTACAAGGTCGATGGCGAAGATATGCAGGGAAAGGACAGCTCCTACGTTGTCAGTAAGATAAAAGGCGAAGCGGGTACAAAGGTTACGATTACCGTAGTACGTGAAGGCGCCACAGATCCCATTGATATTGAAGTAGAGCGTCAGAAGATCGAAAGCCCTACAGTAGAGTATCAAATGCTGGATAATGACATGGCATATATACAGATCACAGAATTTGACCTGGTAACAACAGATCAGTTTGAACAGGCTTACAAACAGGCACAGGCGGATGGAATGAAGGGACTTATATTAGACCTGAGAAGTAATCCGGGCGGCAATTTATCTACCGTGTGCGATATCGCAAGGATGATCCTTCCCAAAGGACTTATCGTGTATACAGAGGATAAGTATGGCAAGCGTGAAGAGTATACCTGCGATGGAGCCAATCAGATCAAAGTACCACTGGTGGTTCTCACCAATGGCTACAGTGCCAGCGCTTCCGAGATTCTGGCAGGTGCTGTTAAGGACTATGGAATTGGAACACTGGTAGGAACAACTACCTATGGAAAAGGCATTGTGCAGAAAGTCATTAATCTGTCAGATGGTTCCGCAGTGAAGCTGACAGTCAGTAATTATTTCACACCAAACGGGAATAATATTCACAAGATAGGAATTGATCCTGATGTGGAAGTAGAGTTCGATGCAGAACAGTATAAGAATGGTGTGGATAACCAATTGGAAAAAGCGAAAGAAGTATTGGCAGGGTTGATGTAACCCTGCCATTGTTTTACAGAAAAATAACTATATACATTTTAAAAATTTGTGGTATACTGTATTAGAACGTATATTCGCAAACAAATGTATTGCTTTGACTATGTGGAGGACGCAGAGCATGGAGTTTAAATTACATTCAGAATATCAGCCGACAGGAGATCAGCCGGAGGCGATTGCAGAACTGGTGAAGGGATTTCAGGAGGGCAATCAGTTTCAGACCCTGCTTGGAGTTACCGGTTCGGGTAAGACTTTTACAATGGCAAATATCATTGCGGCGTTGAATAAACCCACATTGATTATTGCACATAATAAGACTCTGGCAGGGCAGCTCTATGGAGAAATGAAAGAATTTTTCCCGGAAAATGCGGTAGAATATTTTGTGTCCTATTATGATTATTATCAGCCTGAAGCGTATGTGCCTTCTACTGATACTTATATAGCGAAGGATTCAGCAGTAAATGAAGAGATTGATAAGCTGCGTCTGTCTGCAACAGCATCCCTGACAGAACGAAGAGATGTGGTAGTAGTAGCCAGTGTATCCTGTATCTATGGTCTGGGCAGCCCGGACGAATATCAGGGAATGATGCTTTCTCTGCGTCCTGGAATGCAGAAGGACAGAGAAGAGGTCATACGGGCTTTGATTGAGATGCAGTATGACAGAAATGATATGGACCTGGAGAGAAGCCGTTTCAGAGTGCATGGAGATATTGTTGATATCAATCCTGCGCAGGGTGGAGAGTATCTGATAAGAGTGGAATTCTTTGGAGATGAGATTGACAGAATATCCGAGATTGACCCGGTTACGCAGAAGACGTTGGCATTGCTGGAGCATGTAACGATATTCCCTGCTTCTCATTATGTAGTAGCGCCTGAGAAAATAGCCAAGGCATGCGATGATATAGAAGAAGAATTAAAAGAGCGTGTAAAATATTTCAAAAGTGAAGATAAACTGCTGGAGGCTCAGAGAATTTCTGAAAGAACCAATTTTGATATTGAGATGCTTCGGGAAACGGGATTCTGCTCCGGCATTGAGAATTATTCCAGACATTTAAGTGGAACGAAGGAAGGAGAGCCGCCATACTGTCTGATGGACTTCTTCAAGGATGACTATCTGATTATTGTAGATGAGTCCCATATTACGATTCCACAGATCAGAGGTATGTATGCAGGAGACCGCTCCCGTAAAATGACTTTGGTAGACTATGGTTTCCGCTTACCGTCTGCTCTGGACAACAGACCTCTCAGATTTGAAGAGTTTGAGCAGAAGATTGACCAGATGCTCTTCGTATCTGCAACACCGAATGTATATGAAGAGGAACATGAGCTTTTCAGGGCAGAGCAGATTATCAGACCGACAGGACTTCTTGATCCTGAGATTGAGATTCATCCTGTAGAGGGACAGATTGATGACCTGATCTCTCAGATTAAAAAGGAAACAAGTAAGCACAATAAGGTTCTTGTAACAACGCTGACGAAGCGTATGGCAGAAGACCTGACGAAATATATGAGCGAAGTAGGGATTCGCGTGAAATATCTGCATTCAGATATTGATACTCTGGAGCGTGCTCAGATTATACGTGACATGCGACTGGATGTCTTTGATGTACTGGTAGGTATCAACCTGCTCAGAGAGGGTCTGGATATTCCTGAGATATCGCTGGTAGCAATTCTGGACGCAGATAAAGAGGGCTTTTTGCGTTCAGCAACGTCTTTGATCCAGACAGTAGGACGAGCCGCCAGAAATGCAGAAGGACATGTTATCATGTATGCGGATACCATTACAGATTCCATGCGGATTACTATGGATGAGACAGCAAGAAGACGTGCTATCCAGCAGAAATATAATGAAGAGCATAACATTACACCGCAGACGATCAAGAAGGCAGTCAGAGATCTGATCAGTATATCCAAGGCTGTTGCCAAGGAAGAACAGACCTTTGCAAAAGATCCTGAATCAATGGATGAGAAGGAATTGAAGAAGTTAATTGCTACTGTGGAGAAGAATATGCGTAAGGCAGCAGCCGACCTGAACTTTGAGGCAGCGGCAGAACTTCGTGACAAGATGACAGACTTAAAGAAGATGCTGAATGATATGACAAATGGGTTATAAGATAGAAAGGTATGGTCAATAAGATGAATGCAGAACAGTTGAAGATGCTTCCAAAGAGTGAGGTAATCAGAATCCGTGGAGCAAATGAACATAATTTGAAGAATATCAGTCTGGATATACCACGAAACAAATTCGTAGTTCTGACAGGACTGTCAGGTTCCGGTAAATCCTCACTGGCTTTTGATACGATCTATGCAGAAGGACAGAGACGATATATGGAATCCCTGTCTTCTTATGCAAGACAGTTCCTGGGACAGATGGAGAAGCCTAACGTAGAGAGTATAGAAGGATTGTCACCTGCTATCTCCATAGACCAAAAATCTACAAACAGAAACCCCAGGTCTACAGTAGGAACAGTGACGGAAATCTATGATTATTTCCGATTATTATATGCAAGAATCGGTATTCCTCATTGCCCTAATTGCGGCAGGGAGATTCATAAGCAGACCATAGACCAGATGGTAGATCAGATTATGGCACTGCCGGAGGGAACGAAGCTCCAGCTCCTTGCCCCGGTAGTCAGAGGACGTAAGGGTGAACATGCCAAAGTATTGGAAAGAGCCAAGAAAAGCGGTTACGTGAGAGTACGTGTTGACGGCAGTCTCTATGAACTGACAGAAGAGATCAAGCTGGATAAGAATATCAAGCATAATATTGAGATTATCGTTGACAGACTGGTAGTCAAGGAAGGAATTAACAGACGTCTGACGGATTCCATCGAGAATGTTATGGAACTTGCCAATGGACTTATGATTGTAGATATCATAGGTGGAGAGCCTATGAACTTCTCTGACAGCTTTGCGTGTCCGGATTGTGGTATCAGCATTGAAGAAGTAGAGCCAAGAAGCTTTTCCTTCAACAATCCTTTCGGCGCCTGCCCGGAATGTTTTGGTTTAGGTTATAAGATGGAATTTGACGTTGACCTGATGATTCCTGATAAGACATTAAGTATTAATCAGGGCGCGATTGCAGTCATGGGATGGCAGTCCTGTACAGATAAGAACAGTTTCACCAATGCTATCTTACAGGCGCTGTGTAAGGAATATCATTTCTCACTGGATACGCCTTTTGAAGAACTGACGCCTGAGGTTCAGGACATGCTGATACATGGAACCAAAGGTAAGGAAGTAATCGTTCATTATAAAGGACAGCGGGGAGAAGGTAAATATCCTGTTGCCTTTGAAGGATTGATCAAGAATGTGGAGCGTAAATACCGTGAGACCTCTTCTGAAATCATGAAAGCAGAGTATGAGACTTTCATGCGTATTACACCCTGTAAGGAATGTGGCGGCAGGAGATTAAAGAAGAGTTCCCTGGCAGTTACAGTGTGTGATAAGAATATTTATGAAGTGACATCCCTGTCAATTAATAAGCTGTATGAATTTCTGGATGGTATGGAACTGACTCCACAGCAACAGCTTATCGGTAAGCGAATCTTAAAAGAGATCAAGGCACGTGTTGGCTTCTTAAAGAGCGTAGGTCTGGAATATCTGTGTCTGTCCAGAGCGACAGCTACCTTATCTGGTGGTGAAGCACAGAGAATCCGTCTGGCAACACAGATTGGTTCGGGACTTGTGGGCGTATGTTATATTCTGGATGAGCCAAGTATCGGACTACATCAGAGGGATAATGACAAGCTGCTGGGGGCTTTACGTAACTTACAGGAGCTTGGCAATACGCTGATCGTGGTAGAGCATGATGAGGATACCATGCTGGCAGCAGATCATATTGTGGATATCGGACCGGGAGCTGGAGAACATGGTGGACAGGTTATCGCGCAGGGTACGGCACAGGAGATCATGCAGATACCGGAGTCCATTACGGGACAATATCTGAGCGGCAAGATTCAGATACCGGTTCCAGCAACCAGAAGAAAACCGACAGGCTGGCTTACGGTAAAAGGTGCTGCTGAAAATAACCTCAAGAATATAGATGTGAAGTTCCCACTGGGAGTATTTACCTGTGTGACAGGCGTGTCAGGTTCCGGTAAATCCTCGCTGGTCAATGAAATCCTGTATAAATACCTGGCAAAGCAGCTCAACAGAGCACGCACAATACCCGGCAAGTTCAAGAAGATAGAAGGTGTGGAACAGCTGGATAAGGTCATAGATATCGACCAGTCTCCGATTGGACGTACACCACGTTCTAATCCTGCTACTTACACAGGTGTATTTGACCAGATACGTGATCTGTTCGCTTCTACAGTAGATGCCAAGGCAAAGGGCTATACGAAGGGAAGATTCAGCTTTAATGTCAAGGGTGGACGCTGTGAAGCCTGTGGCGGTGACGGTATCATCAAGATTGAGATGCACTTCCTTCCTGATGTGTATGTACCCTGTGAAGTGTGTCAGGGCAAGCGCTACAACAGAGAAACACTGGATGTAAAATATAAGGGCAAGAGTATCTATGATGTACTGGATATGACTGTGGAAGAAGCACTGGAATTCTTTGACAAGGTTCCTTCTATCCGCAGAAAGATAGAGACATTAAATGATGTAGGACTCTCCTATATTAAGCTGGGACAGCCTTCAACCACATTATCCGGTGGTGAAGCACAGAGAATCAAGCTGGCAACAGAGTTGAGCAGAAGAAGTACCGGTAAGACAATCTATATTCTGGATGAGCCTACCACAGGACTGCATTTTGCAGATGTGCATAAGCTGGTGGAGATCTTGCAGAGACTGGCTGAGGGTGGCAACAGTGTGGTAGTCATTGAGCATAATCTTGATGTAATTAAGACTGCCGACTACATCATAGATATTGGACCAGAAGGCGGCGACGGCGGCGGAACCGTAATCGCAGAAGGCACACCGGAGCACATTGCCCAGTGTCCTAATTCCTATACGGGAATCTATGTGAAGAAGATGCTGGATAAGGCAAAAGCTGGAATTCAATAAAACTATGAGAAAAAGATTCATCAAAAGTAAAAACATATCTTTTGGTGAATCTTTTTTTAAATAATGATAAAAGTATGTTTACAAATAAATAGTCAGATAATATAATGAATTTACATAATATTATAAAAAATACTAAAGTATTATGTAAAATTGACCGATATAAGGTACAGATGGATTGATTGGGTTTCCGGGCTTTTATTGTAAAAAAAGTATGAAACCCCTTTGAAAAATGGTTAGTTTAGGTTATAATGACTTAGCATGTTTAAATTGGCATCATTGGGAACAATAATGAAAACAAGATGATTAAACGATAGATAATAACCAACCATTCAGAAAGGGGCAAAGAGCCATATGCAGTACACAGACATTGGAATCGACCTTGGAACCGCAAGTATTTTAGTTTACATTCGTGGTAAGGGTGTAGTTTTGAAGGAGCCGTCAGTAGTTGCCTTCGATAGAGATACAGATAAAATCAAAGCCATCGGAGAAGATGCGAGACTGATGCTTGGTAGAACACCAGGTAATATCGTTGCAGTCAGACCACTGAGACAGGGCGTTATCTCTGATTATAAAGTAACAGAACAGATGATGAAGCATTTCATACAGAAGGCACTGGGAAGAAAGACTTTCCGTAAGCCTATCATTGCTGTATGTGTACCCAGTGGTGTTACAGAAGTAGAGAAGAAAGCAGTAGAAGATGCTACGTATCAGGCTGGCGCAAGAGATGTCAAGATCATTGAAGAGCCTATTGCAGCAGCAATTGGAGCAGGAATCGACATCAGTAAGCCATGTGGTAATATGATCGTAGATATCGGAGGCGGTACTTCTGATATTGCCGTTATTTCACTGGGTGGTACAGTAGTCAGTGCATCTATCAAGGTTGCAGGCGATGACTTCGATGAAGCAATCGTCCGTTACATGAGAAAGAAACATAATCTTTTGATTGGTGAGAGAACAGCAGAAGACATTAAGATTAAGATTGGGTCAGCATTCAAGAGAGCAGAAGTGGATTACATGGACGTCAGAGGACGTAACCTTGTAACCGGTCTTCCTAAGACAATCCGCGTGTCCTCAGAGGAAACAGAAGAGGCACTGCGTGAGACGACTTCCCAGATTATTGATACGATTCACAGCGTTTTGGAGAAAACTCCACCTGAACTGGCAGCAGATATCGCAGACCGCGGTATTGTATTGACCGGCGGCGGCAGCTTACTTCGTGGACTGGAGGATCTGGTAGAATCCAGAACCGGCATTAATACAATGACGGCAGAAGATCCTATGACAGCCGTAGCGATCGGTACTGGTAAGTACGTAGAATTTCTTGCAGGAGCAAGGGAAGATTTATAATAATACTGCCTCTTAGTCGCACCCGCAATTAGGAGGAACATATGCTTAGAGGTCTTTATACAGCCTATACTGGTATGCTCAACGAACAGTATAGAATGGATATCATGTCGAATAACCTGGCAAATGCGGATACCACCGGATTTAAGAAGGAAGGTTCCACCAGCCAGTCCTATTCGGATGTAATGGCAGTTAAAATCAAGGACACGACAGAATTTCGCAATACGCCCAAGAGACTTGGAACCATGAGTCTGGGTGTGAAGATTGGAGAAACCTATACAGATTTTGATCAGGGTTCTCTTAGAGACACAGGCAACACATATGACCTGGCAATCTCAGGAGACGGATTCTTTAATATTGAGTTTACCAATAAGGCGGGAGAGACTTCTACAAAATATACAAGAGATGGTGGATTCACCGTCACAGCAGATGGCTACCTTGTAACCAAGGATGGAGACTATGTGCTGGGACAGAATGGCAGAATCCAGCTCTCTACCACTGCAGCCAATACCGTAATTGATGGAGACGGCAGAATCTATCAGGATAATAATCTGGTGGCGCAGTTAAAAATCACAGAATTTGAAGATACGAATTATCTGACCCATTATGGCGAGACGATGTGGGATGCAGTAGATGGTGCAACAGCCAGAGATGCTACAGATGCAACCATACATCAGGGATATCTGGAGATGTCCAATACCTCAGTTGTCAAAGAAATGGTGAATATGATCTCTATTCAGAGACAGTATGAAGCTAATCAGAAACTGATCACTACTTACGATGAATCACTGGATAAATCCGTGAATCAGGTAGGTAAGGTGTAAATTTGGTATAAGCGATAAGGAGGGTTAGATATGGTCAGATCTTTATGGACAGGTGCGACTGGTATGATCGCACAGCAGCTTAATGTAGATAATATTTCCAATAATCTTGCAAATGTCAATACGACAGGTTACAAGAGTGAAGCCATGGAATTCAAGTCTTTATTATATCAGACAGTACAGACTAAAACGACTACAGCCAATGGGGAGAATAAACCAATTGGTGCGGAAGTGGGACTGGGTGTTAGAAATTCTTCTATTACCTCTATTTTTACACAGGGCAGCCTGTTGGAATCCTCAGGACCTGCTAATTTCGCAATTGATGGTAATGGATTCTTTGGCATTCGTGGTGATGATGGGAATACATACTATACACGAAATGGTCATTTCGTATTTGCTGTAGGCACTAATGGAATGACATTGACTACTTCAGATGGACTTCCGGTACTGAACAGTTCAGGAGAACCGATTGTACTGGACAGTGATGCAGTAGTAAGTAAGGTAACAATCAGTAAGGATGGTACATTATATTATCCTGATGATGATGGCAATCCACAGAGTCTTGGTATTACCATTGGTCTGTGGCAGTTCAATAATCCGGCTGGACTGAGCAAGGAAGGAGACAGCTTATATTCTGTTACTTCGGCAAGTGGTGCAGCCATGAATGAAGCCAGCAATACGAATTTGACCAAGAGCTCTTTAAAACAGGGCTATCTGGAAGGCTCCAACGTACAGATCGCAGATGAAATGGTAAATCTGATCGTTGCTCAGAGAGCATATGAAATGAATTCCAAAGTAATCACGACTTCGGATGAAATGCTTCAGCAGGCAAATCAGTTAAAACGATAAGGGCAGCAGTGTAACATGAACTGAATAGGTTCGTGTACGAAGGAGGGCTACAGATGGATATTGGAACAAGTTCATTATATACAGATTATATTACAAGTACAGCTTCAAACAGTAAGGCATCAGCCTTGACAAGCAAATCCCAGACAGATTATTCCAATGCTTCCGATGAAGAGCTGATGGATGTCTGCAAGGAGTTTGAATCTTACTTCCTGGAAAAGATATTTGATGCCATGATAGATTCAACCAAGCTGTTCTCTGATGAGAAGGAAAGCTCCTATGCATCTAAGATGGTAGATTATTTCAAGGATACAGCAGTGCAGACCATTGCTTCCCAGGCAACAGAGCAGGGGACACTGGGGATTGCACAGACACTGTATGAACAGATGAAGCTTCAGTACAGTGGAATCAGTCCGCAGGAACTGGAGAATGCATCCACAACACAGAAGAATGATGAAGAAGCATAAGGAAAAGGCACTCGAAAGGGTGCTTTTTTATTGTGCTGGTACGAGTTTTTACATTTCAATGGCTTTTTCATGGAAAAACTGATATAGTTACACGTGTAAATGATACAAGACAGAAAAGAGGACGAAGAAGTGGAAACACGCAAAGGATTCGTGGAACACATTATATATAAAAATCCAATGAACGGATATGGCGTTATCAACCTGATAGCAGATGAGGAAGAAGTGACCTGTACGGGAATCTTCACCCATGTGGATGAGGGAGAATGCATAGAAGTCACGGGAGACTATGTGGAACATGCTGTATATGGTACACAGTTCAAGGTGGAGAAGTATCGCGTGGTACCGCCAGAGGATGCAGTGGCAATTGAGAGGTATCTTGGTTCCGGCGCTATTCGTGGGGTAGGGGCAGCCCTGGCAGCAAGAATTGTGAAGAAATTCGGGGATGACACCTTTCGTATCATTGAAGAAGAACCGGAGAGATTGGTAGAGATCAAAGGAATCAGTGAACGGATTGCCAGAGAGATTGCAGAACAGGTCGAAGAAAAAAGAGATCTCAGAGAGGCAATGATCTTTTTGCAGAAATATGGCATTTCAAACACATTAGCGTTAAAAATTTATCAAAGATATGGTATGGGACTGTACAATGTCATGCAGGAAAATCCATATCGTCTGGCGGAAGATGTAAGCGGTATCGGCTTTCGGATTGCTGATGAGATTGCATCCAAGATTGGGATCCACACAGATTCTGATTATCGTATCCGCAGTGGGATTCTGTATACACTGATACAGTCTGGCGCAGAAGGCAATGTATATCTGCCGGAGCCTATGCTGCTGGAGAGAGCGGCACAATTGCTTGGGCTGCAGCCGGAACAGATTGCACCGCAGGTAGATAATCTGGCGATTGATAAGAAGCTGGTCATCAAGATGAAGGATGATACCAAGTGTGTATACAGCATGACATATTATTATGCGGAGCTGAATTGTGCCCGTATGCTTTATGAATTGCAGGAAGCTTTTGCGGGAGCGGACAGGCTTACGATGGTAGAGAAGCAGCGTCTGGAGAAGAAGATAGAAGCCCTGGAAAAAGAAAATCATATGCAGCTGGATACATTACAGAGACAGGCTGTTATGGATGCAGTGGAAAATGGCATTTTTCTGCTGTCAGGTGGTCCTGGAACCGGTAAAACGACAACAATCAATATGATGATCCGCTATTTTGAAGACGAAGGCTGCGATATTTTCCTGGCGGCACCAACGGGAAGAGCTGCCAAGAGAATGACAGAAGCGACAGGATTTGAGGCCAAGACGATACACAGATTACTGGAGTTGAACGGAGGCACATCGGACGAAGACAGGAATGCTTCTTTTGAACGAAATGACCTCAATCCTCTGGAAGCAGACGTTATTATCATTGATGAGATGTCCATGGTGGATATTTATCTGTTTCAGGCACTGTTAAAAGCCATTACACCGGGAACGAGGCTGATTATGGTGGGAGACCGTAACCAGCTGCCATCCGTAGGACCCGGACAGGTGCTGAAAGACCTTATGGAGAGTGGGGCTTTTGCAACAGTTGTCCTGAATAAGATATTCAGACAGGCAGGGGAGAGCGATATTGTAGTCAATGCGCATCTGATTAATGAAGGTAAACAGATTTCCCTGAACAACAAGAGTAAGGACTTCTTTTTCCTGGAAAGAGATAATGTGAATGTGATCTATAAGCATATGATACTGCTGATTACGGAGAAACTGCCAAGGTATGTGCATGCAGGCACTTTTGATATACAGGTGCTGACCCCCATGCGTAAGGGAGCGCTGGGAGTAGAGGTACTGAATAAAATATTACAGCAGTATCTGAACCCGCCATCACCGGACAAGATGGAAGTAGGACATGGGGATGGAATCCTGAGACTTGGGGATAAGGTCATGCAGATCAAGAATAACTACCAGCTGGAATGGGAGATTGTAAGCAAATATGGAATTGCAATAGATTCCGGTCAGGGAGTATTCAATGGAGACACTGGAATTATCCGGGAAATCAATGAAACGGCAAAGACACTGGTTGTAGAATATGATGATATGCGCAGGGTAACGTATCCGCTGAGCGGGCTGGATGAGATAGAGCTTGCCTATGCCATTACGATACATAAATCCCAGGGTAGTGAATATCCTGCGGTAATTATGCCGCTGCTTACCGGACCCAGAATGCTTTTTAACAGGAATCTGCTGTATACAGGAGTGACCAGAGCCAAGAACTGCGTGACGATACTGGGAAGCAGTAACACGGTCATGCAGATGATCGAGAATGCGAATGAACAAAAGAGATTTACAGGATTAAAAGACAGAATATGCGAAATGATGGAAACTATGCAGGCAGAATCATAAATCTGATTTACCCGAGACGATGCCCTGTCTGTGATGAACCGGTTCCTGCGACAGATAATCTGATCTGTGAGGAATGCCGCCCAAAACTTCGATATATCGAAGGGGCAAGGTGCCGCAAATGCGGAAAAAGGCTGACAGATGAGACCAAAATATATTGTAGTGACTGTGAGCGCAGAGTGCATATATTTGATTATGGATATGCATTATATTCTTATAAGGAAATGCATGACAGTATATACCGGTTCAAGTCCAGAGGACGGTGCGAATATGCCAGATTCTATGCCGGGGATATCTGCAGGCATTTAAAAGACGAAATAGACACAATGGGGGCACAGGCGCTTATACCGGTTCCACTGCACGCATCAAGGCAACGTGAAAGAGGGTATAATCAGTCAGAACTTCTGGCAAAGGAAATGTCACGGCTGCTTGGAATTCCTGTGAGGAGTGATATTGTAAAAAGAGTGCAGAAAACGGTTCCACAAAAGGAACTGGATGAGCTGGGAAGGCAAAATAATTTGAAAAAGGCTTTCTTTATTGGCACAGATGTTGTAAAATTAAAGAAAGTTATTGTCGTTGATGATGTGTATACAACGGGCAGTACAGTAGATGCCGTGGCAAGAGAGCTGAAGGAACACGGAGTGGGGAAGGTATATTCTATTACCCTTTGCATAGGTGAAGGGATTTAGCTGTAATGGAGGGAACGTTAAGATGAATGTTAGAAATTGCAGAAAGTGTGGAAAGCTTTTTAATTATGTAACAGGGTTACCAATCTGTCCTGCCTGCAGGGACAAGGCAGAAGAGAGCTTTCAGGTAGTGAAGAAGTTCATACGTGAGAATCCGAGAGCTGATATCCGGGAAGTGGCAGCAGCATGTGAAGTAGAGACATCACAGATCCAGCAGTGGATTCGTGAAGAGAGACTGGAATTCACAGAAGATTCACCGATCAAGTTACCATGTGAGAACTGTGGAACCATGATCAGAGCAGGCAAATACTGTGAAAAGTGCAAAGCAGCTATGGCAAAGAATTTGTCCAATGCAATTGACAAACCAAAGGTGATTGCACAGCAGCGTCCTGACAGACGTGATGCACAGAGCAGAATGCGTTTCCTTGATAAGCATGAATAATAGAGGAAATGACTGAGTAAGGAAAGAAAACATCTATGTTGAACGAAGAACGAATTAAATTAATGACGAAAATGGCAGCCTATGAAGCAAATGAAGGAAAGAAAAATGTTGCAATTGGTAACTATTTCCGGGGTGATTATATCGGATTACAGGTAATCAAATCCATTATCAGTGCAACGATAGCATTTGTGATTGTTTTTGGTCTGTTTGTTTTCTATGACTTTGAAGTATTTATGTCTGATATCTATAAGATGGATCTGTTGAGCTTTGGCAGGACAGTCATAACGGCTTATCTGATCTTTGTGGCAGTCTATGCCCTGATTTCTTATATGATATATACGTATCGCTATGCAAAAGCGAGAAAAAGCCTGAAAATGTATTATAATAATTTGAAAAAACTTGCGTATCTCTATGACAAAGAGGGCAGAAGATAAACGCGCATAATATAGAGCTATGAAAGGATATTACTATGACTAATTTACTTGTTTTCAGGGAGCAGCTTAAAAAATTCTACAGTAAATATGAGCTGTATATTACACCATTATGTAAGTTCCTGCTGGCACTGGTATCTTTACTGGTGATCAACAGCAGAATTGGCTATATGAGTACATTGAAGAATGCAGCAGTTGTATTGATTCTTGCACTTCTTAGTTCCTTTTTGCCAATTAATCTTACGATTGTGATTGCAGCTGCGGTGACGCTGGCGCATCTGTATGCGTTTTCTGTAGAATGTGCAATTGTTGCGCTGGCAGTTTTTCTGCTATTGTTCATCCTGTATTTCAGGTTTTCACCAAAGGATACACTGGCAGTATTGCTGACTCCTATCTGTTTTGTACTGAAGATACCTTATGTAATGCCGATAGCAGTCGGACTGATAGGTACACCGGCATCTTCTGTAGCAGTAGCAAGCGGTGTGATCGTGTATTATATGCTTGCGGGTATGAATGAGAGTGCATCTGTACTGAACACATTTGATGCAGACGGTATGGTAGATAAGTTCCGTTACTGTATTGATACTTTGATGGGAAACAGAGCAATGATGGTGGCAATTGTGGCTTTTGTAGCTACTGTTCTGGTGGTATGGTTCATCAGACGTCTCAGTGTTGACCATGCCTGGACAATTGCCATGATTACAGGTGCATTACTGAATATACTGATACTTTTGTTCGGAGATCTGATGTACAGCACAGATATCTCCATTATAGGACTGATTCTTGGAAGTATTGTGTCAGTTCTGCTTGTGAAAGTATTACAGTTCTTTGTATTTAATGTGGATTATTCCCGGACGGAGATGGTGCAGTTCGAGGATGATGAATATTACTATTATGTCAAGGCAGTTCCCAAGAATACGGTTGCAACACCTGAGAAGCGTGTGAAGACGATCAGGGTGCCGGAAAAGGCAGTGAATCGCAGTAAGAGGGACACAGGCCGCCAATAGAATAAAAATTGACTGGAATGAAAATGTATGAAGGATCAGATTGTTACCTTTTTTAGTAAGTACATTTCAACTTTATCTCTGCAGGGCGTAAGCGTGCGATGGGAGGATATAGTGGAAATTCTCATTATATCCTTTTTGGTGTATCAGATTATGACCTGGATCAAGAATACCAAAGCCTGGTTTCTGATGAAAGGCATAGGCATTATTCTGATCTTTATTTTGCTTGCTATCATATTTGAAATGAATACGATATTGTGGATCGTTGAGAATGTTCTGAGTATTGCTGTTATAGCAGTGGTGGTTGTATTGCAGCCGGAGCTTCGACGTGCACTGGAGGAATTGGGGCGTAAGAAATTCTTTGCGAGTCTGATGCCCTTTGACAAGGTGCAGACGGAACGCTTCTCAGATAAGACTGTAAATGATCTGGTAAAAGCAAGCTTTGAAATGGGCAAGGTCAAGACAGGCGCTCTTATGGTAATAGAGCAGAATGTGAAGCTGACAGAGTACGAAAGAACAGGAATCGAAGTGGATGGACTGATATCCAGCCAGCTTCTGATCAATATATTTGAACATAATACGCCGCTTCATGATGGAGCTGTTATCATCCGGGGCAATAGAGTGGTGTCTGCAACGTGTTATCTTCCTTTATCAGACAACATGGAGATCAGCAAAGAGCTGGGAACCAGACATCGTGCCGGTGTAGGTATCTCTGAGGTGACAGATGCGTTGACTATTATTGTTTCTGAGGAAACAGGTCATGTAAGTGTTACTTATGAAGGTAAGCTGTATCGTAATCTGGATGCCAATGCCCTGAGAGAGAAACTGCAGCTCATTCAGAATAAAGAAGTAGATGAGAAGAAGCACAGGTTATGGAAAGGAAGGGCTAAGGATGAAAAATAAGCTGACACATAATCTGACACACAATCTCGGACTTAAAATTCTGGCACTGGTATTTTCTGTTGGACTGTGGTTTGTAGTAAACAATATCACAGATCCTGTTGTACGAAAATCATTTACGAATGTACCGGTTGAAATTACCAATGCAGATATGATTACCAATGAAGGTAAGGTATATGAAATACAGGATGAAACAGATTCTGTGACCGTTACGGTAAGAGGTAAGAATTCTATCGTCAGCAGCCTGAATAAAGAAGATATCAAGGCAGTTGCTGATATGTCAGACCTCAGTTTTATGAATACGGTTACAATCAAGCTGTCCTGTACAAGAAGTAATTACAATTCTCAGTTGGAGCTGTCCAGTAATGTGGAGAATCTCAAGCTGATAATTGAGGATATGAAGAGAACACAGTTCGTAATCAATACGAATATATCCGGCGAACCGGCTGATGGTTATGTGGTAGGAACTGTAACACCGAGCCAGAACGTAGTGAGAGTATCAGGACCGGAGTCTATTATTAACCAGATTGACCATGTAGATGCAACTGTGGATATCAGAGATACGTACACATCAGATATTACCACCAGTGTAGAACTGAAATTCCATGATGAGAATCATAATGAGATCAAGAGCAGTTCGATTAAAACGAATATTTCTACGATTAATGTCGTAGTAACCATACTGGCAACCAAGGATGTACCTTTAAAATTTGCAGTTACCGGTGAACCAGCAAGTGGTTATCTGACAACCGGAAGTGTGGTCAGTGTGCCTGAGACAATTACAATTGCGGGACGTAAGAGTGTACTGGATAGTGTGTCTGAGATTCTGATAACAGACAGTTCTCTGAGCGTAGAGGATGCGACAGAAGACGTTACAAAGATTATTTCTGCCAAGAAATATCTGCCTTCTGGCACACAGTTCGCAGACAGTACATTTAATGGTAATGTAAGCGTAACAGTTGGAGTAGAGCCGGAAGCTTCCAAAGAATTGGAAGTACCGGTCAAGAACTTTGCCATTGGCAATGCTCCGGAAGGCTTTGATGTAGAAATCAAGGAATTCCAGGATGAATCAGTGAAGTCATATACAGTAGCCGTAACGGGTATTGCAGATGATGTGAACAGTCTCAATGCAAAAGATGTTATTGGTGTCGTAGATATGAATCAGATGCTTGATAAGCTTGCAATGACAGAATGGCAGGAAGGTTCTTACACAGGAGAAATTACCTTTAACTTCCCGGATGATGTGAAGACACAGCAAAGCTATAGTCTGACGCTGGTCGTTACACAGAAGAGTGAAGAGGAATAAAAATAGAGTATTTGGAGGAATAGTAGTAATTATGGCTAGATTATTTGGAACAGATGGTGTGCGTGGTGTCGCAAATGATGAATTGACACCGATGCTTGCAATGCAGCTTGGTCAGGCAGGTGCTTATGTACTTTCTAAAGAAAAGGCACATAAGCCTACGATCATGGTAGGCTGTGATACAAGAATTTCAGGAGATATGCTGGCAAATGCCCTGATGGCAGGTGCGTGCTCCGTAGGTGCAAATGTAGTATATGTAGGTGTTATTCCTACTCCTGCAATTGCGTATCTGACTAAGAAATATCGCGTAGATGCAGGCGTTGTGATCTCTGCTTCCCATAACCCGGTAGAATTCAATGGTATCAAGTTCTTTGACGGAAACGGATTCAAGCTTCCGGATGCGCTGGAAGATGAAATTGAAGCACTGATCCGCAGTGGAATGAAGGATGTACAGTTCCCGACAGGACCAAGCGTAGGTAAGATCAAGTATCGTACAGATGCAAGAGAAGAATATATCAATCATGCAGTAAATGCCGTTGCAGTGGATCTGACAGGAATGAAGATTGTTGTTGACTGTGCAGAAGGTGCTTCACATTATACTTCTGTAGAGACACTAAAGGAGCTTGGTGCAGAGGTCGTAGCAATCCACAATAATCCGGATGGTACAAATATCAATGCAAACTGTGGCTCTACACATATGGAAGAATTACAGGCAAGAGTCGTATATGAGAAGGCTAATGTAGGATTGGCTTTTGATGGTGATGCTGACAGACTTCTTGCAGTAGATGAGAAAGGTAAGAGAGTCGATGGCGATGAGATCATGGCGATTGTCGGCAATCATATGAAAGAACAGGGCAAGTTGAAAGATAATACGATTGTTGCTACTGTTATGAGTAACCTTGGCTTTTTCCTGATGGGTAAGGAACAGGGCATTCATATTGAGCAGACTAAGGTCGGTGACAGATACGTATTAGAGCGTATGCTGGAGATTGGTGCTAACCTTGGCGGTGAGCAGTCAGGTCATATCATTTTTCTGGATGAAAATACAACAGGAGACGGACTTCTGAGTGCATTGCATCTGTTACAGGTTATGGTAGATACAGGTAAGCCACTTTCTGAGCTTTCCAAGATTATGACAGTCCTTCCGCAGGCGCTGGTAGGTGCCAAGGTTCCTAACCATAAGAAGGACAGCTATATGGAGTATGCGGAGATTGCAGAAGCAATTGCCCGTGTCAGTGCCAAGTTTGAAGGAGAGGGACGTGTCCTGATCAGACCTTCAGGTACAGAACCACTTGTAAGAGTCATGATAGAAGGTAAAGATCAGGAAATGATCGAGAAGGAAGCCAAAGCGCTTGCAGAGCTGATTCAGAACGTGATGCTGTAATGACATTGACGGCAGTATAGATAATAAAAGTTACGATAGTAGGTATGGAGGAATAGATATGGTAAGCCAGAAGGTTAAGATTAAGAATCCTACAGGTCTTCACCTTAGACCAGCCGGAATTCTGTGCAAGGAAGCGATGCAGTTCCAGTCACTGATCACGTTTACATTTCGTGAGAGTACTGCAAATGCCAAGAGTGTACTCAGTGTATTGGGAGCCTGTGTAAAGAGCGGTGATGAAATAGAGTTTCACTGTGATGGACCAGATGAAAAGGAAGCACTGGAAACCATGGTAAAGGCAGTTGAAGACGGACTTGGAGAATAGATAGCAATACAGCATGAAAACAGTCGGAGAAATGATTCGGCTGTTTTCTGTGGTTAATGTATAGAGACAGAAAGGGATTATTAAGATATGAAGAAGATTATTGTGACTGGCTGCAATGGTCAGTTGGGACGGGCAATTAACCAGGTGTATGCAGACAGCAGAGAGTATGAATGTGTGAATACAGATGTAGCACAGCTGGATATTACAAATATTGAAGCTGTCATGAAGCTGGCAGAAGAGGTAAAACCGTATGCAATTATCAACTGCGCAGCACATACTAATGTAAATGCCTGCGAAACAGATGTTGACAATGCTTATAAGATCAATGCCATTGGACCAAGAAACCTGAGTATAGCTGCTACCAGATATAATGCGAAGCTGGTACATATTTCAACGGATTATGTATTCAGCGGAGATTCCAAAGAGCCATATCTTGAATTTGACCAGACAGGTCCTAAGGGAATGTATGGTAAGACCAAGCTGGCAGGAGAGAACTTTGTAAAGGAATTTGCAAAGGATCATTTTATCATCCGTACAGCCTGGTTATATGGAGATGGCAAGAATTTTGTAAAGACAATGCTCAATCTGTCACAGAATCACGATACAGTCAGAGTAGTAGGGGATCAGATCGGCTCTCCAACGAGTGCAACAGAGCTTGCAAAAGCCATTGCTTACCTGCTTCCTACAGATAATTATGGACTTTTCCATGGAACCTGTGAAGGCTATACAAGCTGGGCTGAATTCACCAAAGAAATCTTCAGACTTGCAGGTAAGAAGACAAATGTCGAGACAATTACAACAGAAGAATATCTGGCAGATGCTACAGGAATCGTTGCACCACGTCCGGCATATTCCATTCTGGAGAATTACATGCTGAAGCTGACAACGAATCATATGTTTGCTCAGTGGGAAGATGCAATTGCAGAATATATCAAAAATCTGAACTGCTAATAAAAACTGCTTCAGAGTACTTATTTTTCGGCTCTGAAGCATCGTTGTTAATGATACAGATTCATAACGATAAAAGCAATCACAATACCAAGTATTGCACCCATCAGCACCTGCAATGGTGTATGGCCGACGAGCTCTTTGAGCTTCTCATCGGTGGACAATTCATGGTTCATGTCCTGAAAAAGTGCAATCATTTCATTCAGGACTTTAGCCTGAATACCAGTCTCACGGCGGACTCCCAGGGCATCATACATGACGATGATTGCAAGAATGGCACAGATTGCAAACTGGAAGCTGTCAAGACCATACTGAATGCCGGCTGCAGTGGATAATGCACATACAGTAGCTGAGTGAGAACTTGGCATACCACCACTTCCTACCAGACGTTCGGGAACAAAGCTTTTATTGAAATACATGTGAATTCCTGTTTTTAATAATTGAGCAACTAACCATCCAAGGACGGCAGCAATCAGAATCTGATTGTGAAATAATAGAGTGAATTGGTTCATGGGATGAAGCGTCCTTTCTATATGTAA
>CAVBMG010000047.1:0-25091 GCA_963596435.1 Agathobacter sp. | reverse complement strand
TTTGTGGTGATTTCTGTTAATTTGTACTTGACAAGAGGTCATTACATATCAGTTACCAAATTTCAATAATCCAGCGAAACGCCCGGCACGGGGCTGATTGTGAGGATGTTACCATGCATAAGCAGGTACTTTGGCGCGGTCGGTACTTAATGTGCACAGCCGTAAGGCGCATGTACATTTATGTACCGCTACCAGTGACAAGTAGCGAGAGCGTGCCTGTGTTGCAAGGTAACATCCTCACAATCCCCAGCTCCATTCCCGTTTCCCTGCCCTAGGAGAATATATGATATTAAAGAAACAGATCCCAGAGGACTTCTATAAGTTGTTCCGCACCAGAAATATGGACGCTTATATGATGTTTCTGGTAGCAATATATGAAGAAAACAGTGAATTGTATACAGCACTTGGACTGACCCTTGAGGAAGGACAGGCTATTATCGCGGAAACCATGAGCCGTGGACAGATAGACTGGCAGGAAGATGAAGAAAGCCAGGAAGAAGAGACACAGGATACAGACCCGGAGACAGATGCTGTGTATCCCGGTACACCCTCTGCGATACTCAGACGCCTCATCCGCTGGGGCTGGCTGCGCAGTGATTATGATGAGAAGCTCAATACCTATATATTGTCTTTTCCAGAGTACAGTCAGATGTATGTGGAACTCTTTGAGAAATTGCAGAAGGAAGATGAGACAGGAGAAAGAGAGAGTATCCTTGCCATTTACAGTGCACTGTTCACCTATCATTCTGATAAGGAGAAAAACAGTGAGATTCTAAAGAGCGCCCTGCGGACCTCCAAGAATCTGGAACAGCTGCTTTCCAATATGCAAAATGGCATGAGAACTTATTTTGAGGAATTATCCCAGAGTAAGAATTTCATGGAGATTCAGCAGGTGCTGGTGGATGAGATCAACAACAATGACAGCAAGAGATATGCGATTCTTACCACAACAGACAGCTTTTACCGATATAAAGAAGCTGTAAAAGAGCTCATCAGCCAGATTTTAAATGATAATGAAAAACGCAAAATACAGATCATAGCACAGCTGAATGAAGCAGCGCCGGATTCTATGGCGAAGTTCAGACTGGAGCAGTCTCTTAATTACTATGAAGAAGCTACGGTAATGGTATACCGCATTGAACGTGAATTCGACATGATTGAGCGCAAGTATAACCGACTGATTGAGCAAAAGGCAGTATTTGCCAGAAGGGCACTTGCCAGAATCCGCTTCATTTTCCAGGAAGGAGCCCATGATGAGGACAACATTCCCAAGCTGTTGCGTATTATGGATGCCAGTGAGGACAAGGAACAGATACTGGATGAGCTGAGCAGTCAGATCAGGTTGTCAGCACCGTATAAAGTATATGATGATGACAGTATGTATACTATCAGAGAAGAGAGTGATTCACAGTTCAATCCATTGACAACAGCAGAGCAGGATCAGCACAGAGAAGATGAGATTACCGATTTTGTGCCCAAACCTCTTTATACCAAGAGACAGCTTCACGCATTTCGTGATCAGAATATGAAGGATGGTGCATTTGTCACAACAAAGGAGACAGTATCCTCTATAGAAGATCTGGAGAAAATGATGTTCTTGTGGCAGGAGATTACAGAGAATCAGAGCGAGGAGGACGTTGTAAACTTAGGCGGAGAGTTCACCAGCCCGGATGGATATACTTTTTCCGAGCTTACGATTCGAAATATGCATCCTGAGACAGAAGAATGAGCAGATAACAGGTAAATTTGTTATCCCAAATAGCATCGAGGATGCAGTTTTGCACATGGGGTTTTGAATAGTTATTAATTTAGAAAGGCTTGAAATAACAGATGTTAAAATATATGGAAGAATTGTCTCCCGGTGAGGCATCAAATATCAAAAAAACAATACAGGATCTGTTCAAACAGACGTGTATATTGCAGGTAAAATGTGATCCTGTAACCCTGGTACAGAGGGATAATCCCAGATACAGAACCTGTGCCAATCACAGAGAATTTATAGCGGCGTATCTTTCCCTGCTGGATCTGGAACTGATTCATGATCCACAGGAACAGCTTTTCAGAATTCAGGGTGAAGGTCTGCCGACGGAGCGTATGAATCTGATGACGACACGTATTATGCTGCTTTTAAAGATCATATACAGAGACAGGATTATGGGGGACGGTCTGCGCGCTACGGTGACAAGCCTTCGGGAGATCAGAGAGTACGGAGCCAGTACCAAGCTGATTATCCGTAAGCTTACCAGTCAGGAATGGCAGGATGCACTGACGCTGTTAAAAGTACATCAGATTATCGAATTACCCGGTGCAGTAGGCAATGTAGAAGATGATACGCCAATCTATATATACAGTACGGTCAATATCTTCTGTTCTTCGGTTACGATTGAAGAACTTGTGAAGAAGTATCGTGACAGGACAGAAGCAGCGATAGATGGCACGACAGAATAGGATTACTGCACAATAGCGTATTATATAGAAAGGTTCGGTTAGTAGAATAAGTGAAACAGTCTAAGAAAATATTTACCAGAATGTGCCTGAATAACTGGGGCGGCATTTCTCATAAGATACTGGAATTTAATGAATATGTAAATCTGTTCAGCGGCAAGAGTGGTTCAGGTAAATCCACAGTAATGGATGCCATACAGGTTCTTTTATATGGAAGCTTCTCTCCAAGCTTCCTCAATAAGGCGGCAGATGATGCCAAGAACAGGAGAAGCGTGCTCAGTTACCTGAGAGGAGAGCAGAAGGATGGTACAGCCAATCGTGAGAATGCTGACTTTTGCTCCACAATTGTGCTGGAGATAGAGGATACAGGTACACATAATTACACCTGTGTAGGTGTGGCTTTTGAAGTAAAACACAATGACAGTGAGATCAAGAAGTATGTCTTTTTCAGCCATTCAGGACAGATACCGGAGTCTGAATATATCAACTCCAAAGGATATGTATACACCAATCAGGAGATTAAGAAGCTGTTGGAAGTAAGGGCGCAGTCAGATTCTAACAAGGGCAGGGATGTGAACCGTACGTATACTTCCAGAGAGGCATATATGGCTGCTCTGTATGATGTGATTCTTGGTTATATTGATGGAACACGTTTTCAGATTATGGAGAAAAGTGCCATTGCGTTAAAGATGACCAACGGTACAGGTCAGTTTATCAGAGATTACATGTTCCCTAAGAGTGAGAGCAATGTCATAGAGAAGATCAGTGACCAGCTGGGTTCCTATAGAGATATTCAGGACAAGATCAAGGATATGCGCCATAGAATCGAGCTTCTGCAGGAGGTGCGTGAAGCCGGCAACCGTATGCTTGAAGTCAGCACAGGGATTGCCAAAGCCAATGCAATGATACGTTGTATTGATGTGGTAGAATTACAGGATAAGATTACGTCAGAAGAACAACAGATTGCACAGCACAAGGATGAACTGGACAGACTTGCTCTGGAAATGGAGAAGGACAGAGCCATTTTAAAAGACATTGACGAAGAACTGATTCAGGTAAAAGCGGATCTTCAGGCGAGTGACCTTGGCGCAAAGAAAAACCAGCTGGAAGCACAGAACCAGTTGGCTAAAATGCTCGCAGAGAAGAGTATGCAGTGGCGTAAAATGCTGGAAGGACTGCGCAAGTGGGAAGAGGATGAGGCAATTACAGACTATGTCAGCAACCCTATGCTGCAACGTATTCATGCCTTTTGCAGCGGCAGCATCACAGAACAGCAGTGTAACGACCTGAGACGTAATATCCAGAATACCTTAGTGGATATCGAGGAAACTCTGGAAGAATACAAGGAGCAGAAACGTGAATCCGATAAGGAATTGAAGGAACTGCGGACTCTGGTGGATGATATGAAGAATGACAGAAAGCCGTATTCTGCCATATTAAAGGAAGCAAGAGGCGCATTGGAGCGCAGACTCAGCGACCTCTATGGACGTACCATTAAGGTCTATATCTTTGCAGATATGTTCGATGTCAGGGACAAGGAATGGAAGAATGCCATTGAGGGAAGAATGGGCAGACTCAAGCTTTCTCTTGTGACAGAACCCAGGTATGCCCATGATGCAGCAGTTGCTTTTCGCGAGATGAAGAAATATGAAGAGGTTGACCTGATTAATACGGCTGCAATCGAAAAGAGTCAGCCACAGGCAGAACAAGGCTCCCTCTATGAAGCAGTGGAGACAGGATATCCTTATATTGATGCATGCCTCAAGCGTTATCTGGGCAGAATTATCAAGTGCCATACCACTGAGGAACTGGAACAGGTAAAAGACGGTGTTACACCGGATTGCTATTCCTACAGTAATTATATCTTCCGGCATTTGCGCAGGCGTGATTATGACAAGTACGCATGTATTGGAAGTAAGGTCTCCAAGGCAAGACTGGAGGAATATCAGGCAGAACTCATGCGCCTGGAAAGCGAGAATGCACAGCAGATGCAGGCAATTAACAGGCTGAGTCAGGCTTCAGCTTTTGAAAGACTGACAGAGGAAGATTCCTATATTGTCTCTCTCTCCACTTCAGGTAAGGAGCTGGATAAGGTCATGGGTAAGATCAATGCTCTGAAAAAGGATATTGAAGTATTGGAGCAGGGAAAATATAAGGAATTACAGGAGCGCAGCAGCAGACTGGAAGAGAAGAAAGAACAGAAACAGACTGAAATTGACCAGAATCAGGGCGTAATCAACAGCATTGAACGCAGGAAAGGTCATTTAGAGGGTGAAATTGAGAATAATAAAAAAGCACTGGATGAAAGTCTGATGGGCTATATTCCTAATACAGAACTGGAAGCAGAAGTGGAGAAGCTCTTAAAGACCCGTTCAGGTCAGGCTATCAAGAGTCAGAAGAACAGAGAAATCACAGAGCTTGAAGAGAAGGAGCAGCAGGAACTGGAGAATCGGCAGGCTGCAAGAAACCGCTTTAACAGAGAATATCCTTCTGTAGGCTTCAGTGGTGCAGAGAAGAGCAATGATGCGTATGTAAATCTGTTAAATGAGTATGAGACAGATTATGAACCGAAGTATGAAAGCGAATTTGAGAAGCAGTGCAATATTATCTATAAGAGCCTTCGGGAAAATGTCATTGCAACCATACATGGTGACATCAATGCTGCCAAACGCCATACTCATGAGATCAACCGTCTGCTTCGCAAAACCAATTTCGCAGACAGTACCTATCAGATCAAAATAGAACCCGCCAAGAATGAGAATGGACAGTTTTATGAGATGCTGACAGCACCGGAGCTTGACAGCAAGAATGTGGGAAGCGGTGTCATAGATGGACAGATCAGTCTTGGTGAGGATGAATTCTACCAGAAATACGAGAATAAGATCAAGCTGCTGACAGATAAATTCATGCCGATCAAGGATGAAGACGGTTCACATAGAGAGCAGCGTCTGAAAGAAATGGAGCAGTATGCGGATTACCGTAATTATCTGTCCTTTAGTATGTATGAGCAGGTAACAGATGCACAGGGCAACGTAATTCGTGAGAATTTCGTAGATGAGATGGCAGGACGTGATTCTGGCGGTGAAGGTCAGAACCCGAAGTATGTAGCGCTGTTAGCTGGTTTTGCAATGCTTTATATGCAGCAGAGTAACAGGGATTCCAAGATTAAACTGGTGCTGCTGGATGAAGCCTTTTCCAAGATGGATCAGGAGCGAAGTGCCGTCTGCCTGCAATATGCGCGCAAGATGGATTTACAGCTGATTGTCTGTGTACCCGATGAGCGATTGCAGTCACTGATCCGCAATGTAGACTGTGTGTATGGCTTTAGAAGATATCATAACCAGATATCCATGATGCATATTGACAAAGGAGATTACCTCAAACTGATGGAGGGAGAGGAAAACGACTAAGGTCGGATGAGAAAAGGGGGACTAGAACATGATTGAAATTATGGAAATGATTCTGAAACACATCGTCGAAATAGCAATTTTGTTTTTTGAGTTCATCGGTGTTATTGTCATTATTTTATCTGGCTTGAAAGGCGTCTATGCGTATATTCGCCGTTCACCGGATATGAAGATCACACTTGCGCAGGGGCTGGCAATCGGTCTGGAATTCAAGCTGTGCAGTGAGATACTAAAGACTGTTATTGTAAGAGAATGGACAGAAATTGTTACGGTTGCGGGAATCATTGCGCTGAGAGCCGCATTGACATTCCTGATCCATTGGGAGATTAAGGAAGAGAATCATGAAAAAGACAAGCAGTAAGATCATTGCGGGAATTGTATTGCTTCTGGCAATTCTTGCATTGGCAGCAGGAATCTATGTAAGTGATTATTATCACAGTGATGATACCGTAAATGTGTATTTATCAGGCGCAGAAGGTGTACAAGTTACAGCAATTGACGAAGGATTGTGGATAAATGGAGAGGGAGAAGAAACTGCCCTGATCTTCTATCCGGGAGCAAAGGTGGAATATACGGCATATCTGCCATTACTTATTGAACTGGCACAACAGGGCGTGGACAGCTTCCTTATAAAAATGCCGGGCAATCTTGCTTTTCTTGGCATGAATAAGGCAGATGATATCATGCAGCAGTATGCCTCTTATGAACATTGGTATATGGCAGGTCATTCCCTGGGAGGTGCTATGGCAGCAGCGTATGCGTCAGAGCATATAGAACAGCTGGATGGACTGGTATTGCTGGCTGCATATCCGACGAAGAGCCTGGCATCAGATACCTTTAAGGTAGTCTCTATCTATGGAAGCGAGGACGGCGTACTGAATATGGACAAGGTAGAAGAAGGCAGACAGTGGATGCCTGCACACTATACAGAAGTCTGTATTGAGGGCGGAAATCATGGACAGTTTGGCTCTTATGGAGTACAAAAGGGTGATGGAGTGGCACTGATAGATGCCAAAGAACAGCGTAATCAGACGATAGAAGCAATTATAAAAATGATAGAATTGTTCTAATTATTATAGAACAATAAACTTTCTTAAAGAAATATGAATTGTTAGCACTCTCTATTGACGAGTGCTAACAATGGTGCTATAACATAATCAGAACAAGGGAAGAGAGATAAAAATCAAATCCCTGCTCTAATAGAAACGTATCGTAACAGTGTAGGACATAACCTACGGAGTTTTATATAAGGAGGAATTGATTATGTTGATGCCTAGTATTTTTGGAGAAAATTTATTTGATGATTTTATGGATGGTTTTGCATTCCCGACAGCTAATTGGAATTATGCGAAGAACACAGCCAATGTAATGAAGACAGATATCAAGGAAAATGACAAAGGTTATGAACTGGATATTGATCTTCCGGGATATAAGAAAGAAGATGTTAAGGCTGAACTGAAGGATGGATATCTGACAATCAGCGCATCCAATGATAATACGAAGGAAGAGAAAGATGAAGACGGCAAATACATCCGTAAGGAACGTTATACCGGCTCTGTCAGCAGAAGCTTCTATGTTGGCAAGTATGTTACGGAAGAAGATATTCATGCAAAATTTGAAAATGGTATCTTGAAACTGTCCGTACCTAAGGTAGATGCTCCAAAGGTAGAAGAGAATAAATACATTTCCATTGAAGGATAATGATTTTATCCCCCGCAGATTTTCCCCTGCGGGGGATTTTTTTTGATACAAAAAGAACGTATGTTTAACAAAAATCATAGTAAAATAAGCGTATATACTTATAACACATATTCCATAAAAAATGATATGCTATGTAATACATGCATTTTGCATAAAAAAGGAGGATAAAAGTTATGAAATATGTCAGACAGTTCATGTTGATTCTGATGATTTCTTTTTGCGGTGAATTATTAAAATATCTGCTTCCACTGCCCATACCAGCCAGTGTATACGGATTTGTTCTTTTGTTTGTCGGTCTTATGACAGGAATGATTAAGCTGGACATGGTGAAAGATGCAGCGAAATTCTTAATAGAGATCATGCCGCTCATGTTTATTCCAGCCGGTGTAGGATTGATCTGTTCATGGGATGTGCTTCGACCAATACTGATACCTATTGCAGTAATCACGGTGGTAACTACAGTCGTTGTCATGGCATCCGCAGGCAGAGTGACACAGTGGGTAATACGAAGAGAAAAGAGGAATAAAGAATGAACGAGATAATGGGAAATTCCCTGTTTTTTGGAGTTATGATCAGTGTGGCTGCCTATGAAATAGGCGTTCTGCTGAAGAGAAAATTCAAGCTGGCAATTTTTAATCCGTTACTGATTGCCATTGCAGTGATTATTGTGATTCTGGCAATTACAGGTATTGAATATGATACATATAATGATGGAGCCAAATATCTGAGCTATTTGTTGACACCGGCGACTGTCTGCCTGGCAGTACCTCTTTATGAGCAGTTGGAGATATTAAAGAAGAATCTGAAGGCAATTCTTGCCGGTATCCTTGCTGGTGCACTTACCAGCGTGACCAGCGTTCTGATTCTGGCAGTGATTTTTGGACTTACCCATGAACAGTATGTCACATTATTGCCAAAGTCTATTACCACAGCCATTGGAATGGGCGTATCTGAAGAACTGGGAGGAATCGTAACGATCACGGTTGCCGTTATCATCATTACGGGAGTCCTTGGAAATATGTTCGCAGAAGCAGTGTGTAAGATATTTCGCATTGAGGAACCTATTGCAAAGGGGATAGGCATCGGTTCTGCATCCCATGCCATCGGAACTGCCAAGGCAATGGAGCTTGGAGATATTGAAGGAGCAATGAGCAGCCTGTCCATTGCCGTATCAGGATTGATTACAGTAGTGCTGGCAAGCGTGTATGCACAGTTTCTGTAAGGGTGGTTCTGAATAATTGGAATGATTACGACACAAAGGCGCATGCAATTCTTCGCATGCGCCTTTGTTGAGGATAGATATAATAACCAATGAGAATTTACTCAGTTATCATCGTAGAGGAATCAGTTTCACTAATAATCTCATTCGTGGAACCATTCATATACCGGACAGTGGTCTTAGCATCTTCTGGGGACACTCCGGCAGCAATCTGCTGTTCATTACCTGCTGTGTAGAATGACATGACTAACATGGATTCATATGTATTCATGACATCAGACTCCAGCGTGATTGTAAACAGTGTGTAATCAGATGTTACTTCAATAGAAGTAATGTCAGGATAATATTCTTTATCATCCAAAATAGTCTGAATGCTGTCAGCTAAGGCATTACCACTATCTGCTTCAACAGATGTGATTTCTTCTGAAGGTGTTGCACCTTTGGAAGAATTACAACCTGTTATCAAAATAAAAACACAAATTGTCATTAAAATTAATCGTATCTTTTTCATCATATTGTCATACTAACATATCAATATCAAATTGTCCATACAAAATAATAAATTATACCATATATTGCGTATTTCGTATTTGCTGTAAGAAAAATATGTACTAGAAAATCCGATAAGGAATGCCATTTGTTATTCTAAGGGAAAGGAAGGTATATATATGGATTATAGAATACGTATGCGTAATTTGCGGGAGGATAGTGATAAAACTCAGCAGGAAATTGCGACAATCCTTGAAACATCACAGACTATGTACGCAAGATATGAGCGAGGAGCCAATGAAATGCCTATCAGACATTTAATCCGTCTTGCACAGTACTATAATGTTTCAACAGATTATTTCCTTGGTCTTACAAAGGAAAAGACTCCATTTCCAAAAAAATAAAAAATTCAAAAAATGACGCATGTGGTTTTCTAAATTTAGATAGTAAACATATTTACTATAAGGAAAGAAGATGATATACTGTATTAGAAATATGTAAATTTTTTTAAAACAATATAGTAAATAAATGTACTAAAGTAAAAGGACTGAGCTTTATGAAAACAAGGAAAAGAAAGAAGAATAAAATAGGAAGAATCGCAGTTGCAGTGTTGTCAGCGGTTCTTATTTTAGTACTTTCTGTTGGATTGGCTGTAGTCATATTATACAAGTCGGGTGAGATGGAGCTTAAAGCAGCAGCTTCAACAACAGCACCGGTCATAGAAAGAAGTGCACAGGAGACTCAACAGCAGAAGAAGGCATTGGAAAGTATTGTGCAATGGCAGGATGACTGGGTGGCTTACGAAGGCAAGGTATATGAGTACAACGAAAATACAATCAATATACTTCTGCTTGGTATTGATCACGCTGGTAAATTAAGCAATGAGACAGACTTGACGGACTGGTCAGCAGGACAGGCTGATACCATATTTCTGGTATCGTTGAATCAGGAACAGAAATCGGTCAGTATCATAGGAATTCCCAGAAATTCTATGGTCAGTATAGATATATATAATGAAGAAAAAGAATGCATAGATACGATTTACAACCAGATATGCCTACAGTATGGATATGCAGGGGGCGGCGAATTGGGTTTGATGAAAATGAAAGACTGTGTATCTGAGCTTATGTATCAATTACCCATTCATGGAGTCTGTGCCATCAGCTTTAATGCGATCAGTATTATGACAGATATGCTGGATGGTATTGAGGTAACTATCCCGGATGATATGACTGAATTAAATGCATCCTATTCTCAGGGCGCAAGAGTGACTTTGACCGGTAAGAATGTAGTTAATTATCTTAGATATCGTAATTATAATCAGCTAGGCAGTCCTACTACCCGATTAACCAGGCAGAAGGATTTCATGCAGGCTGCAATCAGCAAAGGTATTGCAAAATTGAAAAGCAATCCCATGTTCGTCAGTGATGTATATCAGGCAATTGTTCCCTATATGAATACGGATATCACACTGGATAGAGCCGTATACCTGGGTGCAGAAGCAATTGATTACCGGATTACGGCAGATTCATTCTATCAGCTGACAGGTGAAGATAAACAGGTGGATTTTACAACGAAGACAGGCAGTCAGGATTTCTATGATGATTATTATCTGGATGATGATGCATTACAAAAGATAATCATGGAAGTCTTCTATCATGAAGTTGTATTGGATACAACAACTCATACACCATGATATATAAATGAACCATTTATATATAAAATACTTTCAAGAGGAGGAGATACTCACATGAAAAGAAGAGTAGTAGCACTGGCACTTGCTGCAGTACTTACAATGTCTATGTCTATGACAGCATTTGCTGCAAGCAGTTCCACAAACAACAACAGCTCCACAGAGAGCAGTTCAAGCAGTTCCAGCTCATCCAGCAGCAGTTCTGCAAGCACAACAACAGCTAAGCCTCAGTCAGTAGACAAGGTAGTTGCTAAGGCAACAGCAGGTGCAGCAATCAAACCTGCGGCTGTACAGGTAGCAATCCCTGCAGCAGATGGTACTGTTAAAGCAGTAACACTGGACAAGGTAGTAGCTCAGAAACAGGCAGAAGTAGTAAATACTGTAGCAGCTGTAGCAGCAGCAAACGGCGAACAGGCAGCTGCACAGGTAGCAACCCTGCTGACAGCACAGGCTTCTGAACAGTTCACAGCAACCGTAGCAGCACTTGCTGAAACAAAGGGCGCTGACATGGTAGTAAATAACATGGGAACTGTTAAAACTGCTGCAACAGCAAAAGATGCTTTAGGCAATACTATCGCATCTGCAGGCGTAGTTAAGAATGTAACAAGCGGCGCATTGATCATGCTCATGAGCATTAACGCTGATGGCACAATCGAATATGTAGAGGGTATTGTTGACCCTGTTACAGGTGCAGTTATGGGCGCATTCCAGGGAACACCTGCTGTCATTACTGTATTAGTATTAGCATAATCCATGCTAATGAAAGAAGGGGGGAATGTCACATACATTCCCTCAATCCTTTGTGCAAAAGATAGTCCGAAAATGAAGCGAGGAAGCAGATGTTAAAACGAGGAATGGGGTTATTGGGGCTGACGGCAATGCTGGTCATGGCAGTACCGGCGGTCAGGATACAGGCATCAGAGCCTGGAGTTATTACAGCTTTATCAGAAAAAGTATATTTGGAGAAGAGCATAGGAAGTACCGTCCTTGCAAATGTATTACAGGGCAGTACAGTAGAAATCATATTCACGGAAATGGATGATGCGGGTGGACTGTGGTTCTACATCAGAACGGACACAGGATTGGAAGGATATCTTCCGGCACAGTCAGCCACGGTATCAGTACAGCAGCCTGAAGTACAGCAGGAAGCATCTCCACAGGAAGAGCAGCAGGAAGCAGATAAACCAAAGGATGAGGAACAGGAGCCTGTTGAAGAAGAACCACAGGCAGAACAGAAGATTACTACTTTGGATAATGTAAATATCAGGGAGAAACCTACGGTCAGTTCCCGTATCAAGGGAAATATACCACAGGGAACAGAGGTAAGTTACACCCGGTCAGTTAGAAATGAACAGGATGAAGTCTGGTATGCCGTGACCTATCAGGGAATAGAAGGCTATATTACAGAAACAGCAGTGAATGCCGGGCAGATTGCAGACGAACCTGAAGTAATAGAGACAGTTGAACAGGAAGAAACTGTACAAACAATAGAAACAACAGAGTCTGAATCGCAGATAGCGACCCCGGAAGTTGTTGAGAAAGAGACAGAGCAGACCGCAAATGAACTGGTTATAGAAGAACAAGCAGAAGCTGATACAGTAAAAAGTCATTACAAAATCAGGCTTCCGGAGAAATTCGAAGTGTTGATATGTCTGGGAATCATAGCATGTGGCGCTATTGTATTCTTTTTACTCAAGAAAATAAAACGAATGTTATAAAGGGAAAGGAAATAACCGATGCCAAATGAATTAAAGGATGAGACAAAAATATATTTACAGGTAGAAAATCCTGATGATGACGGCGAACAGATAGATATTCTGAATGTAGTTTCCTATATGGCTAAGAGAAAACGTACTTACCGCTATCTCATGGCAATCGCAGTATTCATAGGGGTATTTATTGGATTACTTGTAACCGGAGTGAAATATATAACCGGTAAAAGCGCCTGCGCTCAGGCGGTCATCACATTTCAATATGATGGAATCGAGGAGGGACTTGATCCCAATGGAGCAGCTTTTGATATCAATAAGTTAAAAGCTCCGGTAGTTATTGAAGCTGCATTGGAATCTCTTGGAAATACGGATATATCTGTAGAGGATGTAAGACAGAACATAGTAATAGAAGGCGTAATACCGGAAGATGCAGTGGACCGTATCACAGTCATCAAGCAGATGGCTCTGGAAGATGCGACTAATTATGAGAAGATACTGGATGTATCGTATTTCCCATCCCAGTATGTAGTGTCTTTCTATAAAGACTGGAAAATGAGCGGTACAGAGACAACAGAAATCCTTAATGCAGTATTGGAAAGCTATAGAGAGTGGTTCTTGGATACCTACACAAATACGACGGTATTGACAGTAACAGGCAATATGATCAATTACCAGAATTATGACTATGTAGAAGCAGTAGACATCATTAAGTCCCAGGTAGAGATTATGCAGAATTATGTGGCAGAGAGATTAAAGGATGCGCCGGACTTCCGTTCTGCCAATACAGGACTGTCTTTTGGGGACATCCAGACCTCATTGAATACCATTGAAAGCATTGATCTGGCGAAACTGGTGTCTTACGTAGAGAACAACAACCTGACCAAGGACAAGCAGAGACTGATTGAGTACTATAACTACAATATCAAGGAATATACCATGAATATCAGTGAACTACAGTCTCGGTTGTCCACAGTACAGACAACGATTGACGGCTATATAAAGGACCCGGTTGTAATTGTAAGTTCACAGGAGTCCACGCAGGAAATCACCCAGAAAGATGAATACTATGATTCCCTGCTGGAGAAAAAGATAGATCTGTCCAATCAGATATCCCAGATCAATACGAAGCTCAATAAGACATACACATTATTGAATGGCCTGCAAAGTACAGGGGCACAGTCAGGTCAGAAACAACAGGAAAAGGCAGATGCCATGCTGGAAAGTATCACTGCAACGCTGTCGGACTGGACAACACGTATTGAGAACACGACAGAAGAATATTATACAACTACGCAGTTCTCCAATGCATATAAAATTTCCGTACCTGCGCAGTATCAGGCAGCAGGAGGTCTGATTGCAACATGCAAGACTTTGGTCATCTGCGTAGCAGCCATGCTTCTGCTCGTACTGCTGATCTGGGGTATGGATGGGCTGCGCATGGAAATTGCAGCTCTTCGCAGCAGACATAAGAAATAATTGACCTGTATGTGAAATGACGGAAGAGGAAAGGAAAAGAACATCGAAGATGAGGGGAAAAAGGGATATACTTCTGAAAATTATGAAATTAATGGTTCCTTTCTGGAACATCATGATCTTTGCCTACGTGTGGGCGCTGTATTATAACGAACGCACAACACCTGAGTTCTGGAAACAGAACATGGTCATTTCACTGTTTCTCTATCTTATCGTATATATCGCATTTGGAAAACTCTACAACGCCTTTAAAATAGGGACTTATAAGATCAGTGAGCTGGTATTTTCCCAGCTTCTGTCTTTTGGAATTGCAGATTTGTGTCTGTATTTGGAGTGCTGCCTTCTGCATCATGGAATGATACAGCTTATACCGGGGATTGCAGCGGTTATCGTACAGCTCTTTGGCAGTATGCTGCTGATTACGATAGCCAAGCGATATTTTGCAAGATACATTCCACCGCAAAAGACATTATTAGTCTATGGGGCAACCAGGACTGACACAGAGGAATTTGCAGACAAGTTAAAAGGCAAGTTTTCTCATATGATTCAAATAGAAGAAATGGCGTCTCAGGAACAGGGAGAAGAAGCCCTGCTTAGAAAAATAGATAATTTTGGAACTATTCTGCTTTATCAGGTGGATGAACAGGTGCGGGTAAAGCTTCTGGCAGAAGGCATACAGAGAGATAAGACAATCTATATCACGCCACGAATCGAAGACATTCTCCTGACGAATTTTGAGAACCGCCATATTATAGATACTCCTTTATTAAAAGCCAAGACAGAAAGCAGCGATTACTTCGGTAAGCGAGTGCTGGATATTTTAATATCAGGTGTTATGCTATGCATTTTCTCACCATTTATGCTCATTGTAGCTTTGGCTATTAAGCTGGAGGATGGAGGTCCCATCTTCTATAAGCAGAAGCGTGTTACCAAGGGAGGTAAGACCTTCGATATCCTGAAGTTTCGCAGTATGATACAGGACGCAGAAGCCAGGGGATATCAGCCGTGCACTACAGGCGACCCACGAATCACGAAAACAGGACATATTATCCGTGCAACCAGACTGGATGAATTGCCACAGCTTATCAATATCTTAAAAGGCGATATGTCCGTAGTCGGTCCAAGACCAGAGCGTGTAGAACATGTAGAGAAATATACCGCCCAACTCCCGGAATTTGCCTACCGCCTGCGGGTACGCGGCGGCTTGACCGGTTACGCACAGATCTATGGTAAATACAATACCAGTGCAGAAGATAAGTTGAAAATGGATCTCATGTATATCGAAAGACAGTCATTACTGCTGGATCTACAGCTGATCTTCCTGACAATTAAGATCATGTTCATACCAGAGAGTACGGAAGGGTTCAAGAAGGAAAATGCGGAGAGAAAATCGGAGTAAAAAAATCAAAAAATATGATTTTTTAAATTGAATATATATAATAAAAAGGATATACTCTATTTAAAAGAGGAGGTTCCTATATGTTAATCGAATTTCAATTTAAAAATTACAGATCATTTCGTGATGAAGCTGTTCTGTCTATGGAAGCAACAGGTGTAGGTAATTTTAAAAATTGTCTGATAGAATATAATAACAGAAAATTGCTTCCAGCAGCAGCAATATATGGCAAAAACGGTGGAGGAAAAAGTAATGTAATCAGAGCGTATTGGCTTGCAGTGCAGTTTATACGTAATGCACAGCGAAGTCAGCATGAGAAAGCCCCCATTCCTGTTGTGCCTTTTATGCTCAACGATTATTCCCAAGAGGAACCAACAGAGTTTGAATTTGTTTATGTAATAGATGGCATAAAATATAATTATGGTTTTGCCGCTACGAAAGAGAAGATAGTAAGAGAATTTCTATATCATGCTCCCAAAGGTCAGCGTGCAATGGTTTTTTCACGAGAAGAACAGAAATTCAATTTTACTGAGGATAAGCTAAGAAGAAATCTCATCAGTGAAACGATAGCACCGAATCAGTTGTTCTTTTCCATAGCGTGTACAATGAATGATACTGCTTGTGTGAAAGCAATGAAATGGTTCCGTGAAGCTATATATTTCTCAAGAGATTATTCAGATATCCCACAACAGTTATTGGAATATTCTAATGATAATGGAATGCTGAAAGCCATTGCCTATTATGCACAGGCAGCAGATCTGGGTATCGAGGATATGCAATTTGAATTTAACAGTAAGGAAATAGATGAGGAACTGGACTTGCCGGATAATGTACCAGAGGGAATCAGGGCAGCCCTGACACAGTTTATGAGAGCTCTTTCTGAGAGTTCCAATCAGGCAGAAGCAAAATTGAAATTGGGAGAGGTCACAGCCACATCCCTGCATACAGGTATAGATAAAGCAGGCAAACATCAGCAGTATAAACTGGAACTGGAGGATGAATCAGATGGTACAAGAAAATTAATGGCATTGGCACCAGCAATAGAGTCTGCTCTCAGAAGTGGTGGTGTGTTATTAGTAGATGAAATAGAAAAAGAAATGCACCCTATGCTGGTTAATTATATAATTGCCAAGTTTCAAAGTAAAAGAACTAATACAAACGGAGCGCAGTTGATTTTTACAACGCATAATACAGAACTTATGAATATGGAACTGTTGCGCAAGGATCAATTATATTTTGCAGATAAGAACCAGACAGATGGTTCTTCTGAATTATATAGCATAAGTGATTTTAATACCAGAACAACAGAGAACATTCGTAAAGGGTATCTGGCTGGTAAATATGGGGCAACTCCTGATATTGAGATTGAGGAGGTAGAATAAATGCCTCGTAAATTAAAAAAATCCAAGCCACTGATTTATGTATTCTGTGAGGGAGAGAGCGAGCAGGCGTATACTGAATTCCTGAAGAACAGATTTAAGGATGTTGCAGTCATTAAATACCTGAAAAAGCCTGGATTATTTGAAATGGCAGAAGATAGTTTCAAAAATAATATTAAATGCAGAAATGAAGCTGAAACAATAAATGAAATATGGTTTTTCTTTGATACTGAGACAAAGGACATAGCAAAATGGGACAGCCGACTTACCTGTATAAAGCGTCTTCGGAGATTAAGAAAGTCACCTGGCATAAAAATCAGACTGCTCATGACCAGTGGCTGTATAGAATACTGGCTTATGCTTCATTATAAAATGTTTGCCCCAAGCGTAGTTACTGTAGCAGAAAAAGAACGTATGCTTACGGAAGTAGTAAACAGAGAGCCTACATATTTTAAGGGAAATTTGACAGCAACAGCAAAAATCGCAGAGAATTATCCTACAGCGATTGAACACGCTGATAAAGTTATGAATAATCTGTTGGGTGAGGGACTTCCAGGTATAGAAGAATCAGATGAAAGAAACCGCTGGCTTCATTGTAATAGTAAGACATTCTCCACAGTACATGAGGCGATACGGTATTTGGAAAGTATATAGGTTGGGGTGTGAGTTATATGAGTAATCTTGGTGAAGGAATTGAGGAAAGAGCTGCGGCGAGAGCTACAGAAGCAGCAACTCAAAATACAACGGAAAAATTAATTCTAAACATGTATAGAAAAGGTTATACATCAGACCAGAACGAAGAAATTGTGGAAGTAAGCGTTGAAGATGTGAATGGAATTATAACGAATGCGGATGCAGAAAGTTAGAAAAAAATAAGGATAGCAGTACTCACCGAGAAATCGGTGAGTATGAGTACTATATTTTTTTGATTACAAATAGTAAATATATTTATTAACAAAACGAATGGGAGAAGAAGTGAATGAGTAAATAATTACGGCATAGGGTAGCAAAGAAAGGTATGGAAAGCAAAATGATACATGTATTTATAGTAGCCAGCAAAGGTATACCAGCTCAATATGGTGGGTTTGAAACATTTGTGGAAAATCTTACTGCTAGAAAGAACTCTCAAGAGATATTCTATCATGTTTCTTGTATGAATAATGATGAGAAACATTTTATGTATAATGGTGCAGATTGCTTTAATGTAAAAGTTCCCTTAAAAGGTGCACCGGGTAGAATATTACATGTTTCCAGAGTTTTATCTCAAATTGAAAAATGGAAAAAAAGTAATCCTGATGAAAAAACTATTGTATACATACTGGGATGCCGCATAGGACCATTATTAATTCCTCATTCCAAAATGCTGCATAATATGGGAGTAAAAATTTTTTGCAATCCAGATGGACTTGAATGGAAAAGAGATAAGTGGAGTCCAATGGCTAAGAAATTTTTGAAGTATTGTGAGAAGTGTCTTGTATTAAATTCTGATCTGGCAATATGCGATTCAAAGAATATAGAAAAATATATTTTAGAAACATATCCAACTATGAAAGGTAAAACAACATATATAGCATATGGTGCAGATGTAAAAAAATCAGAATGTACAGAAGACAAATTAGAATCGTGGTATTCAAAATTTGGACTGAAAAAAAATGATTATTATCTTATTGTAGGTAGATTTGTACCAGAAAATAATTATGAAACAATGATTACAGAATTTATGCAAAGTAGTACAAAAAGGAAATTAGTAATCATTACTAATGTGGAAAAAAATAAATTCTACAAAAAATTAAAAGAGAAAACACATTTTGAAAATGATAAACGTATTCAATTTGTTGGGACGGTATATGATGCTGAATTATTAAAAAAGATTAGGGAAGAAGCATTTGCATACATTCATGGACATGAAGTGGGAGGAACCAATCCTAGTCTTTTAGAGGCATTGGCAAGTACAAAATTAAATTTGTTACTTGATGTTGGATTTAATAGAGAAGTGGGAGAAGAGGGAGCATTATATTGGGATAAGCAAAAAAATTCTCTCTTAGACATTATTAGGCACGCTGACAATATTTCAGAGTATGAAATAAGTAAATATAATGAAATGAGTTTGGCGCAAATAAAAAGAAAATTTTCATGGAATTATATTTGTCAGCAATATGAAAAAGAATTTATGGAGTGAGAAATGAAAAAAGCTTTATTTATTTGTACATATGGTGGTTTTATATCATCATTTGAAGTTAGTAATATAAAAATACTTCAGAGTATGGGATATGAAGTACATGTGGCTGCTAATTTTAATGATCCTATAAAAAATGATAAACCAGAAGTAATTGATGGATTAAATATTGTAAAGCATCATATTAATTTTCAACGTAATGTTTTTTCATTTCAACATATTCGAAATTTTTCACAATTGGATAAATTAATTAGAAAATATAAATTTGATGAAGTAGATTGTCATAATCCAGTTTGTGGTGTCTTGGGAAGAATATGTGCAAAGAAAAATCGAGTTACTAATATTGTTTATACAGCACATGGATTTCATTTCTATAAAGGTGCTCCTTTAAAAAATTGGATATTATACTATCCCATAGAATGGTTATGTTCTTGGTGGACAGATATTCTTATTACAATTAATAATGAAGATTATGAACGAGCTAAGAAGCATTTTCATATGAAAAAATTGGAGAAGATACCAGGGGTAGGTGTAGATATAGACAAATTTTCTATTTGTAAAGTAGATCGAGAAAAAAAATGCATGGAAATTGGTATATCTAGTAACAGATTAAATGTAAGTATGTTTTCTGATTGCAATGTAGATAAGGAAAAGAAATGTAAAGAGATTGGAATTTCAAAGGATAAATTTATTTTACTTTCTGTAGGAGAATTACAAATTCGTAAAAATCATCTAACTGTAATTGAAGCATTACACAGAATAAATAACAAGAATATTGTCTATTTAATTGCAGGACAAGGTGAGTTAAAAAAAGAATATGAAGAAAAAATAAAAAAGTATGGTTTGGAAAATGAAGTAAAACTTTTAGGATTTCGCAAAGATATTGCAGAATTATGTAAAATTGCAGATTGTTTCGTTTTTCCATCTGCGCGTGAAGGACTGGGCATGGCTCCATTAGAAGCAATGGCTAGTGGATTACCTCTCATTTCTTCGTATGTAGGTGGAATTAAAGATTATACGGAAAATGGTAAGACAGGATGCTGTATTATGAAGCCGATTAGGACAGATGAATATATAAAAGCAATAAACATAATGTATAGGGATACTGAATTTAGAAAAAAATGTGGTATATATAATGAACAAAAAGTACTTGGATATAGTATTTATAACACAAGTAAAATTATGAAACAAATATATGAGATTTGCTTATCAACATAATTGAAACGGGGGAATAACAGTGCAGAATAAAGTACATAGGTTAATGAAAGATATAGTAAAAAGCCAAAAATGGATATATAAAATGTATGCATTAATAGGAAGTTTGGGATTAAGACTATGGAGTATGTTTATTAAAGAAGATAAGAACACAATTCTATTTATTGCTTATGGAGGCAAGAGATATGATGATAGTCCAAGAAAAGTATATGAGTATATGAAAAATGATAAACGTTTTAAAGATTTTAATTTGATATGGGCATTTGAAAATCCAGATAAATATGTTGATTGCGTAGAAAAAAGAATAAAAGTAGATACTTTAGAGTATTTTAGAACTGCCTTGAAAGCACATTATTGGATTACAAATTCAAGTGCAACAAGAGGTCTTAATTTTATGCGAAAAACTACAGTTAATATTTTCTTTACACATGGGATGACAGGAATAAAGAAAATTGGATTGGATTTAAGTGTTAATAATAATAGTTTTCATTTTCAAAAACCAGAACGTAGAGATATTATTGTTATCGAAGGGAAAAAAGAGGAAGATATTATACGGAGAGCTTGGAATTTATCAAGTGAAAAGTTACTTAATATAGGTCTTCCAAGAAATGATGATTTATGTAATGCTTCGGAAGAATACATTAAATCTTTAAAAAAGAAAATTGGACTACCCAATAATAAAAAAGTAATACTTTATGCTCCGACATTTCGAGAGTACAAAAGAGATTCTAATTTGGAGGTATATCTGGCACCACCATTTGATTTTGATAAATGGTATTCAGAATTAGGAAAAAACTATCTTCTTTTAGTAACTGCCCATTATGAGGTAAGCAAGTTAATGAATATTCCACAACAACATCCATTTATTGTGAATGCATTTCAATATGAAAATATTAATGATTTAATGCTCGTTTCTGATTTATTGATATCAGATTATTCAAGTATAATATTTGATTATTCTATTCTTGAAAAACCTTTTTTTTCATATGCGTATGATTTAGATCAATATGAGAATGAAAGAGGTCTTTATAAAGGCTATGAACAGTTATTTCATGATGGAATAAATTATACGGAGGATCAATTAATCAATAAAATAAAAACGATGAATTATTTAGCTGAATGTCAACATTCAAAGAAGATAAAGGATACCTATATTTCTAACTATGGAAATGCAGCAAGTAGGTTTTGTGATATATTTGAAAAGGAGTATATGTGAATTTATGACTCAAATAAAAATATTACATTGTCTTATAGGATCAATGAACGTTGGCGGCATTGAAACTGTTTTAATGGAAGTTTATCGAAATATAGATAGAAATAAATTTGTTTTTGATTTTGTAGTACATGATAAACAGGAAAACTACTTTGAAAAAGAAATAAATATGCTGGGGGGAACATTATATAGAGTAGATTACTTTTCTAAGCATCCATTATCACATTTAAGACAGTTTAATAATATATTAATAAAACATCCAGAATATGAGATAATTCATATTCATACAACTTATGCTATCATGTTTCCGGATGCGTTATTAGGAAAAATATATGGACGAAAGATTATTGTTCATTCACATAATGCAGATGCAGCTTTTAAACGTAAAATAGTTCATTTATTATTAAAAAAAGTATTTGAGTCTTTGGCAGATTATAGAGTGGCTTGTTCTGATCTTGCAGCTCAGTGGATGTTTACATCTAAACATATGAAAGATGTCTTTTATTGGTATAATGCATTTGATGTTTCGAAATTTTGCTTTGATAAAGAAATTCGAAATGAAATACGACAAAAATATGGAGTAACTGATAAATTTGTCATAGGGAATGTCGGAAGACTCTCGTATCAAAAAAATCAAACTTTACTAATCAAAATTTTTTTTGAACTGCAAAAACAGTATGATGATATAGTTTTATGGCTTGTAGGAGATGGTGAGGACAGAAAAAAGTTAGAGTATCAAACAGAGAAAATGAATATAGAAGAAAAAGTAAGATTTATAGGTAATCAGAGTGAAGTTCAAAATTATTTATTTGCTATGGATGTATATGTATGTACATCGAGGTATGAGGGGTTAGGGATTTCTCTTGTGGAAGCGCAGGCAACAGGCATCCCAATTATAACAGGATATCATAAGATACCGAAGATGGCACAAATAAGCGAAGAATATGATGTTGTTAATAGGGAAACTGATATACAAGAATGGTGTAATCAAATAATGAAATATCAACATTTGCATATAGTAAGAGACAGAAATTATCAAATCGTTTTAGACAGTAATTTTAATATTTCTAACTGGATTAAACAAGTTGAACAATTTTATAAAAGAGTTGTAGGAAAATGATGATATGAATACACGATATTATGACATGTTTACTTGGGGAACTGCATTTGGAATATTTTCTGTGTTTACTATTATGCTGTATTGTATTTGTAATAAGGTGAAACTAATTTTAAGTTCAAAAAAAACTTTTGAACTAGGAAATATTATTGTGCCAGCATTGCTGATCATATTTGCTGCAATAAGATGTAATTGTGGTTCTGATTATTACAATTATTACCTTATGTATAATTATTCGACAGAATGGTTTGATTCACTGTTTGAGGTTATAACAGCAAGATTTCAAAATGGTTATATGACTGTTGCATATATAGTAAAGTCTTGTATTGGAGGCGAGTTTACTATATTTGTGATTATTGCTTGCGCAATATATATTCCGGTGATTTATTTGATGAATAAGCGGTTAAAAAATCAAGAAGCTGCATTGGCATTATGGTTTTTCTTAGGTTTTTTTTCTCTGACATTAAATATTGTAAAGCAATCAGTGGCAATGGTATTTATACTGATTGCTTATGATAACATATATGAAAAGAAATATGTCAAATTTTTCTTTTTTTCTTTTTTGGCATGTTGGTTTCATATTTCATCGGCATATGTAATATTAGCAATTATGATTGCACAGAAAAAATGGAAAATTAAAAAAATGTATTACTTTTTGATATGTATAAGTTTGATTCTTCTTTTTTTTATCTCACCCTTCCTAAAATTAATAAAGAATGTATTACCAGCAAACTATAAACATTACATAGATTATTATTTGGGTCAAGATATTTCAAGTGCATATAAGTTACAGCTAGGTGCAATAATTGTTACAATTGTATTTATGATATTGCTGCATAGACTTGTAGAAAATTATAATAAATTATCTGTAATAAGCAACTATTGTTCTTATATGATAAAAGTAATGATACTGGTAGAACCTTTTTTGATTCTGGGAATACGTTTTTATCTCTTGAATCGTATATCATATGAAGCTTTTCAGTTTCTCCCATTTGTATATTCAGAATACATATATATGAGGAAAAAGAAAAAAAAGCTAATTTGGTTAGAAATGCTATTTTATTGCATTGTTATTTCAATTTTGTGTGGAGAAAATAATTATTATAATTATAGTACAATATATAATGATATACCATGTTCAGTTAGACAATTTGTAATTCGTTAGAAGTTGGTGATTTTAATGAAATCTATAGCTAGAAATAGTTTATTAAATATAATTAAATCCTTTTCAAATTTATTATTTCCTTTAATTTCTTTTGCATATGCATCACGTATTATTGGTTCGGGTGGATTAGGAAAAGTAGATTTTTCAAAATCATATGTTGCATATTACTCAATATTTGCCATGCTTGGAATAATAAACTATGGAACAAGAGAAGCTGCCAAATTAAGAGATGATGAGATTAAACTTAGTAAATTTGCGCATGAGATTATTTTTATAAATATGTGTTCGGTCTTAATTTCCTATATTCTGTTTGGAATATCTTTATGTAGTATTAGAAAATTAGATAATTATCGAATATTACTTATTATTTTTTCGACAACAATATTTTTGAATGCAGTTGGAATGGAATGGTTGTATATTGCCGAAGAAGATTACTTGTATATTACTGTTCGAACAGTTGTTTTCCAAATAATATCATTAGTTTTGATGATACTGTTTGTTAAAGGAAAAAAAGGAATTTATGTCTATGCTGTTATTCAAGTTATTTCATCTACAGGTTCTAACATTTTAAATTGCATTCATTCGCGAAAATATATAAAGTATAAATGGTTAAAAGGGTATAATTTAAAAAAACATATTGGTTCTATCTTAAAGCTATTTTTTCTGACTTTGTTTTCACAAGTTTTTACACATTTGGATATGACTATGTTGGGTTTTTTACAGACAGATGTAGCAGTGGGATTGTATTCTGCATCAAATAAATTAAGTAATATTATATCAAGTGTTTTGATTGCAGGTTCTGCGGTAATTGCACCAAGAATTTCATATTATATGATGCATAGGAAACATGACAAAGTGGTAGATATAGTATATATGTCATTAAACTATTTATTAATGATAGCAATCCCTGCTAGTGTTGGATTGGGCATATTAGCTCCACAAATTGTAAAACTGTTTAGCGGAAGTGATTTTCTTGATGCCGTATTTTCTGCGCGAATAATGGCATTGAGAGTTTTACTAGTTCCATTAAATACTTTTTTTATAGTACATTACTCTATAGCTATAAGAAAAGAAAATCGGACTATTTTTATTGTAGCAGTCGCAGCAAGTATTAATTTTATTATGAATTTAGTTGTGATCCCAATTTACGCACAGAATGGTGCTGCTATTTCCACAGTATTAGCAGAAATAGTTGAATTAATATTAAATATAACATTTGTATTAAAGGAAATCAGCTTAAAAAAAATACTAAAAGAAATAACACAATATATATTTGCAACGATAGTAATGA
>CAVBMG010000046.1:0-25636 GCA_963596435.1 Agathobacter sp. | reverse complement strand
TTTTTAATCTGACCAATTCTCCCTAAATAAAATGCGTCCAGGCATGTTCCTCTGTCTCAGGAAGTCCGTATTCCTTCTTGCCAAGTTCAATGCTTTTCATAAGGAAGGTCATATTTCTGGCAAGTACCCGCATTGTCTGTTTGCCTTCCTCGTCCATTTCTGCCTGTCCTTTTTCACGACCATGAATGCTGTTCCAGTACTGGCTGGATGCGATAGGCATATTACTGATTGTGAAGAATTTGTTTAATTCATCGAAAGTAGCAGAGCATCCGCCTCTTCTGGCGCATACAACACTTGCCCCAACTTTCATTGTTTTATCAAAATGCGTACTGTAGAACAATCTGTCAAGACAGGCAATCAATGTAGCATTTGCAGATGCAAAATAAACAGGGCTGGCAATGACCAGACCATCTGCCTCCTCAAATAAAGGCGCAATCTCATTCACAGTATCGTCAAAAACACACTTACCAAGCTCTGCACAACGTCCACATGCAATGCAGCCTCTTATATCTTTATTACCAATCTGAACTGTTGTAACCTCAACACCATTCTCATGAAATACCTTTTCCATTTCACGCACAGCAATAGCAGTATTTCCATTCAGCCTTGGACTTCCATTAATAATCAACACTTTACTCATTATCTGCACTCTCCTCACTTTGGGGATATTCTGCATCCATTTCAGCGTTAATTGTATCCTCTGAAGCCGCCATTGCCGCAAGCGTTCTGGTAAGAAGTTCTTCCAGTTCCCAGCCTAACTGACTTGCGCCTCTTTCAATGACTTCACGTGAACAGCCGGCTGCAAAACCTTTGCTCTTGTATTTCTTTTTCAGTGATTTCAATTCCATATCCTTAGTGCTCTTAGATGGGCGCATGAGCGCAGCCGCCCAGATCAGCCCGGTAAGTTCATCTGCGGCAAAGAGCACTTTTTCCATCCCATGCACTGGTTCTACATTGATTGTTTCACCACAGCCGACTGTGATTCCATATCCATGAGAACAGACCGCATGGATTATGTCTTCCCCTACTCCACCTTCTCTTAGCAGCTCCGGCGCTTTCAGACAATGCTCTTCTGGGTATAATTCAAAATCAATATCATGAAGAAGTCCTACGATTCCCCAATATTCTGCATCCTCTCCGTAACCCAGCTCATTCGCATACCACTTCATAACTGCTTCTACGGTAAAAGCATGCTGAATATGAAATGGATCTTTATTGTATTTCTTCAGTAATTCTAATGCTTTGTCTCTTGAAATGTGATTCATTGTATTTCCTCTCCTTCTCGCATTTTCAGATCATAAATCAATTTAATTGTATTATACTTATATCCATTATTTTTTTCAATTCCACACTCTATAAAAATAATGTCATTATGATACATATGACAAAAATTGACTTTTTAGTGCAACAAATTGCTCTGTAATTGATTTTATGTGTCAAAATATGCTATGATTCAACATATCAAAGGTAATGCTTCACTTTTTCCTCTACAAAGAAAGGATGACCACTATGACAAATATTTATCATGTATCAAAACAGGGAAATGATACGAATAATGGCAGTATCACAGCTCCCTTCCTGACAATTCAAAAAGCTGCCTCTCTGGCTCTGCCCGGTGATCGAATCATTGTTCATGAAGGGGTCTACAGAGAATGGGTAAAGCCTGAATTTGGAGGCAATTGTCTGTCTCCTATCGTTTATGAAGCGGCTGAAAATGAACATGTTATTATAAAAGGCTCTGAACAGATTACCAATTGGGAACGATATAAGGATTCTGTGTGGAAATGCACCATACCAAATGACTTTTTCAACAGATATAATCCATTTGCCATACCACTTACCGGTGACTGGATCGTAGCTCCTTATGATACACCGGTTCATTTGGGTGATCTGTATCTCAACGGAAAATCCTTCTATGAAGCCTTTTCTCTGGAAGAAGTATTACATCCTGCAATAAGGGAAATATCGCCTTATCAGACATGGGGAAGACGTGAAGAGAGAATTTTAGAGCCGGAACAGACTCTTTTCCAGTGGTTTGCCGTAGTTTCCGATGAGGAAACTGTCATCTATGCCAATTTCCATAACTATGACCCTAACAATGAACTTGTAGAAATCAGCGTCCGCCGTTCCTGCTTCTATCCTGAAAAGACAGGGCTTAACTATATCACTGTCCGCGGGTTTGAAATGGCACAGGCAGCCTGCCCATGGGCTCCACCTACAGCTAACCAGCCCGGTCTGATTGGCTGTAACTGGGCAAAGGGATGGGTTATAGAGAACTGTGATATCCATGATGCCAAGTGTGTTGGTATCAGCCTTGGGAAAGAGGGTTCAACCGGTGATAACTATTATACCAAATGGAATATCAAATCCGGCTATCACTATCAGATGGAATCCGTATTTCTGGCAAGTCATATTGGATGGGGAAAAGAAAGAATCGGCTCACATATTATCCGAAACAATTATATTCATGATTGTGGACAGGCTGGAATTGTAGGACACATGGGCTGTATCTTCAGTGATATATACCATAATGAAATATGCAGAATTGGAACAAAACACGAATTCTATGGTCATGAAATGGCAGGTATCAAGCTGCATGCCGCTATTGATGTACAGATTCATGAAAACTATATCCATCATTGTACGTTAGGTACATGGCTTGACTGGCAGGCACAAGGCACACATGTAAGCAGAAATATTTATGACCATAATAATCGTGACTTCATGATCGAGGTAACTCACGGCCCTTGTCTGGTTGATAACAATATTTTTACCTCCCCGTATACCTTTGATAATGCAGCTCAGGGAACTGCTTTTGTCCACAATCTGATCTGCGGCTTTCATAATCACTACTCTGTTCTGGATCGTGCTACCCCTTATCATCTGCCTCACTCTACAGAGATTGCTGGTATGTCGCTGGTATATGGCAATGATGACCGTTGGTATCAGAATATCTTTATTGGTGGACAGGAAGCAGATAGAAATTATGGAACAGCAGACTATGATGGTGCTCCCACATCCATAGACGATTATATCAGCCAGGTAAAAGCATTAGGACATGGAGATGTTCAGCTTTTTGCCAAAATTCCTCAACCCGCCTATATCAACAACAACGTATACCTGTCAGGCGCAAAGGCTTTCTGTGATGAACAGAATCGTTATATAAGTGATGAGGATGCTTCTATTACCATTATGGAAAAAGAAGGAGAAGTATACCTACAATCTGTCCTTCCTCATGGTGTACTCTCCCTGTCTGGACAAACCATTACCACTGCATTGCTTGGCAAAACACATATGTCAGATGGTCTATATGAGACACCAGACGGTCAGGATATGGTAATTGATTATGACTTGCTCGGTCAATTACGTGCAGATGCACCTACACCTGGACCAATTGAGAATCTTAAAGAAGGCAGACAAGACCTGTTAATCTGGAAGCGATAATGTGAAATAATGGCTGTGCACTCATTATTTAGTGCGCAGCCATTATCAATTAATCTAAAATCTTTGTGTTATTTCTTCATAAAATGTTCTTTTGCAAAATCCATATTCTGTACCAGCTCCAGGGTTCCCAGATAATTCTGGTTCTTGTCTCTTACCGCCATGTATTTGACAAGCATAGACTTTCCATTTTTCTCCATCCAAATAGGTACTTCGTCAAGCGTTCTATTTCTGAACTCATCAATGATTCGTCGTACCTGTGCTTCTACCTTGGGTGGATGGCAGGTGAATACTTCTCTGTCAATCGCCATTCCCGGTCTTTTGAAGTCCTTGGGACCTTCATTAAAAAATCTGTTTATATTGTCTGCATCTACGAAGGTAATTTCCATCGGTATCGTATTCAGAAGTGCCGTAAGCTGTGCCACATTCATATGTCCTCCCGGCATAACGATCTCCTGATCTGAAATTGTGGATTCTATTGTTTTTACAGCATTTTCCGCTTTTTCCCATGTTGCCGGTGTCACGCCAAGGCAATCCGCATAGTCTTTTGCATCATGATAAATGTGAATCCACTCATCCTCGGTAAAGTTCACTGCACAATTGGGGAATAAAATGTTCTGTTCTTTATAGATCATCTCATCCACGCGCGTCACTACGGCATCAAATCTCTGCAGCCATTCCTTATCATGCACTGACTTTTTGGAAAGTGCTGCCAGTTCATCCCTGATTTCATCATCGACTGTCCACATCACATCGGATGGACCTGATATCTGATAGCCGACCTTTAAATGCGGATACAGCAGATCTCCCTTCTTTGCATAATGAATCGCCACTTCTCTGATATGATCTACTAATTCCTGACTTACTTCTCCCTTGGCAATTGCTGCTCTCGCCTGTTCAATATATACTGCCAGTGCTTCATTTTCCATAGTAAAAGTATAGAGAGGATGTCCTTTCTCTTCTACCAGAAGCTTCGTTTTCGCAGCTCTTTCCTGACGAATCAGTGACGCATCAACTGCCTTTTCTGCATTGGCGATTTTTTCCTCACGGGTCTCTCCGTGAAAAAGCGCAGAGTGTACATCACATAATTTCTGTACCTCCGTAATTGGCATTCCTTCCTGAATCATTTGCTGCTCTGCCTGCATGATCTCTGAAGCATCTACATCTTTAAAATTCTGTACAAAATCCGCTCTCACCGCTTCCAGAGCTTCTCCTTTTCCCAATCGCTTCAGATAATCCTTTAGTAACTCTATTCTTTCATTCTGCATATCATCATTATACCTTTCTGTCATTCTTGTACAATTGTTATTTTACACATAATCCTCGGTTTTATTATTCATTGAAAATTGTAACAGCCATTATATTATAATATTGTTCTATAAACAAGACAAAATATTATGAAGATATACAAACCCTTACAGTAGCAACATCCACGCTAACATAGATACCATCGCGGCGATATGCAATGAGCCTATTATTTTAAACGGCAACACCAATATAAAAATGGGAACAATCGTAAACAACAGTGCCCAGATTGGGAAGCCAATCGTTCCTGTAATGATGGCAATAATCAGGACGATGATGTATGCGAACAATCCAACGGCACATATTCTCAGAATCGGTGCTGCATTCATAAGATCCAGCATCATTCCTTTTGCTTTCTCATCTCTTCCCCATTTTATGAACAGGTATTCAGCCAATGCAGTCTTTACATGATATGCTGCGCCAACGATACAAAATAGTGCTGTCATCACAAACATAATGGAACCGTATACTTGCGAATATCCATATGTATAGCTTGCGAGTGAGAAATAGCCCAGAAATTCAAGCACCAGAGCAAAGGCTCCCAATACAGCAGAGCGCATGGGGATTTTTTCTGATGCTCTCTCCATTAATCTGGCAGCCATATCACCTTTACCAATATCCTTTATATTTCCAAAATTCAACGTTCCATTCGGGAATATACTTAATATCCTGTCACAATACATATTGATTGCATGACCTATGATTCCCATAAGTAACATCATTTTCATAATACCTAAGCTCATTTTAATTACCCCTTCCCATTTAAAATACACATTATTGTGGATTCTTTATTTTGTCTCCGACAAACCAATAATCACATTTTGTTCCTCCGCCAGCCAGAGTCTGCTCTCTGTGAAGTGTAAAATGCATCAGCTTTGCCGTTAAATAGTCAATATCGCACATAACCGGTAACACCTCCAGATATCCTTCTTTTCTTGCGAAGTTATTAAGAGGACATTGGGTGAAATGATAGTAAAATCCATCTTTGTGCTTCGTCTCATCAAAATTGAAATCCCATGAATACTTTTTATATTGTGGATTCTGTTCAAGCCACTGGGCGTCCTTCTCCATCATTTTACGAACTCTCTGGACTCCGCTTGCTTTATTTCCATTGACAAATAAGCCCATTAATTTCAAAACAGGCATGGACAGTACCTCTACAGAAATCTCTCTCAGCCCATCAATTGATATTTTCCCATCTGCGGCTTTCCACAACGCTAAGAAAACAAGACATTCATATATATTAGATGCCATAGGATTGTCTTTGCCGACATCATCTATCCGGCGCAGCATATCCTTATATTCTGTATGTGTTTTTTGCATCAGAGCTGTTGTGTACTCTTTCCCATATCGTTTCGTAACACTCTTTTTAACATATGGTATCACCATTTTCCAGTATTTGTCCGTGTACTCCATCATAACAAAACCTGCCCCCTTCTATTCCTATCCTGCATATAAAAACAGCCTTGGTTAGAATTATCTAACTAAGGCTGTTTTAGCATAACTTATTTGAAAAATAAACACGAATCAGCGCTTAAAGTCTGCAATTACCTGTCTGGTCACATCCGGGTAATTGGTAATAATTGCATTCACCCCAAACTGGCAAGCCATTGCCATGTGTTCTTTCTCATTTACAGTCCAGGTATTTACATCCAGGTCGTTTTGGGCAGCATCCTGCATGTAATTGGGATATTGAAGATTATAAAGTGCCGGATGAAGTGCATTTGCACCATGCTTCTTTGCATAAGAAGCCATGTCAATTGGTCCATCTGCATATAAGAATCCTACATAACAGTCCGGGTCTAATTCATGAAGCTTTACACAGGTATAATGGTTGAAGGAAGAATACAATACTCTGTCTTCCATTCCCATTTCTCTGGTCAGTGCAATGACTTTACGCTCGATTTCCGGGTAAAATACAACGCCTGATTTAATCTCCACATTAATAGTAAGATTCGTAGGCTTTATCAGCTCATACACCTCACGCAGCGTAGGAATGTCCGCATGCTCATATTTCGGACAAGTCCTGTTATAATTGAATTTTCTAAGCTCTTCAAAAGTATAATCCTTTACCCAGCCTTTTCCATCGCTGGTGCGGTCAATCCATTCATCATGAATGACCACAAGTACATCATCTTTCGTAAGCTGCACATCCAGCTCTATGCCGTCAGCTCCCTGCTCTATTGCCAGTCGAAATGACTCAATCGTATTCTCCGGTGCATATCCGCTTGCTCCTCTGTGCGCCCATACAAGCGGCGTATCTTTTTTCTTAAAATTTTCAAATGACATGACTCTGTCCTCCTTAATCTTCTACATCAAACGCTTCCAATCCGCGTTTAGCCTCAACTTTAGTATCTCCATGCTTCACCATAAGCATAGTATAGAATGCTGCAAAACTGAATATTGCCGCATATGGGAACAATGTACGATATCCCACATGCTTTAGTAAAAATCCCGCCAGAATCGGTGTGATGATCTGTGCCGTCATACTGAACGTATAATACAGACCTGTGAACTTACCAACCTCGCTGCCTTTACACATTTCAAGCACCATAGGCAGACTGTTTACGTTAATTGCTGCCCAGGCAAGCCCAACGAAGAAAAAGACAACATATAACCAGCTGTGGAACGTATCACACAGCATTGTATACACAAATGCAACAATAAAGCAGCTTGCAAGAAGCAATACTCCTGACTGAATAGTACGTCTGCGCCCAATCTTACTTGCAAGCTGGGCTACTGGAATATAGGAAACAATCGCGCCTCCTGTAGCAACAGTAAGACACATGGATGCACCACCAAGGCTCATCCCCCACATTCTGGCTGCATAGGTTGTGAACCAGGTCTCTACACCATTGTATGCAATGAACCAGAGTGCAATAGAACAGAGCAGAAAAGCCAGACTGCGCTTTACATCCTTTGGAAGCTTCTCTTCCCCGGACTCACTGTCAGTCTCAGCCAGATTCTCTTCCGGGTGCGCATTCTCATATTCCTTCATCTCAAGACTGAGCTTAGCCTCATCTACTGCAAACATCACAATGCAGAGAGCTATGATCATAATACCTGCCACGATCATAAACAGCGGCATATAATCCACATGCTCCATCCCCTCAGTTCTCCTGGAGGAATACAGGACACTGGCAATAATCAGATATGCGATTCCACCCAGCGCTCCCATCAAATTAATAATGGCATTTCCTTTACTTCTTAATGGTTTAGGTGTCACATCCGGCATCAGCGCAACCGCAGGGCTTCGATATGTTCCCATGGCAACCAGGAGACAGCCGAGAACCACTACAAAAAGTACCTGAACCAGATTAGAATTAGTCTGAAAGAACAGATTATCCAGATATGGAATCAGAAGCATTAAGAACACCGCTGTAACCGTTCCACACAGGATAAACGGCTTACGTCTTCCCATTTTAGCTGTACATTTATCAGAGAGCCCTCCAAATAACGGTAACAGGAAAAGTGCAAGTACATTATCTGCCGCCATGATCGCACCTGAGAAAGTCTCATTCATGTGGAATGTGTTAGTAAGGATCAGCGGGATTACACTATTGTACATCTGCCAAAAGGCACAGATAGACAAAAATGCAAAACCAATTTTGATAGTTTGTTTTGTGTTTAATTTCATCTTTTGCTTATACCCCCTTCTTTTCCTTTATTGTACCGAATTATTGTTCATATCTCAATACATGCTTGTGTAAAAATCATGTAAAAAACAACCCCTGCTGATCTGCTGACCAACAGAGGTTGTATTATTACTTTAATTATCTAATTCAAATTTCTTCTTTACTGCGGCTACCAGATAGTCAGCTGTTCCTTCTGTTCCAAACATGCTGCTGTCTATCATGATTTCCTTGAATCTCTGGTCATTTGGAAGATAGCCCGTATAATGCATATGGTAGTGATCTCTTGCCTCATCAACTGACTTGATCATCTTCCTGGCTTCTTCTTCATCCATATGTAAATCTTCTACGCAATTCCTGATTCTGGCTTCATATGGTGCATAGATATAGATTCGCATAATATTGGGCTCATCTGCAAGGATGAAATCAGAGCAACGACCTACAATGATACAGGATTCCCTCTCAGCCAGGAATTTGATGATATTTTGCTGTGCTTCAAAGAGCTTATTCTGCATATCATCCGTCTGTGTACCAAGTGGATACATCATCCTGCGGAAAGAATTTGTCTTAGTATTCTTCTTTGCAGATTCTTCAATCTCATTAATCTTGGAGACAGGCAGATTCAGTTTCTTAGCCGCTTCCTCCACAATATCTCTGTCATAAAATTCTATGCCAAGCTTCTCACTCATCTTCATGGCGATAGGACGACCCAGACTGCCAAACTGTCTTGCTATTGTTACAATGTATTTTTTATTTTCCATATCAATCCCCATACCTTTCTACATTACAAATCCAAGAATCAGAAATCCTACAATGGAAACAGCTGCTCCGATCAGTACATAGGGAAGCTGTGATCCTGCATGCTCCAGATTATCAAGTCCTGCGCCATTGGAAGCAAGCACTGTTGTATCACAGTAGAAGCATGCATGATTACCAAATGCACATCCTGAGAGAATGGCTGCCATAACCAGGATAATATTTGCGCCTACACTTGCTCCAAGTGGAAGAAGAACCGGTGCAACAAGTGTACATACACCCCATGCATTTGCGATCATGAATGCAAGAAGACCTACAATGATAAATGTAATCATCGGGAATGCTGCGCCAGACATAACCGGTTTGCAAAGTGCTACGAAGAACTCTGTCATCTGCATCTCACTTGCAATATGCTGGAATGTAAGTGCAGAGATAAGAAGTATTATAATAGGAAGCATGTCTGCAAAGCCTTTTACAAAAGTGTCCCAGAATTCTGAAAATGTCATGATCTTGCCTGCAATATATAATACCATACATACGAGAATTGCGATAATGGCAGCTACGACCAGATCACCTGTTGCTACTGCGATTCCTACCAGAATTGCCAGAGGAATAATGAAGTACCATACACTGTTTCCTTCATCTTCGCCATATTCAGAACCAATATTGTATTTTCTACTGATATCACTATATGTCTTACCAGTCTCAGCTACTCTCTGATAAGCTTTCTTCATGCCGCCAAGCTTTGGAAACCAGCCCATGCAGAACAGGAATACAATAAGTAATGCAACGATTGGATATACACAGAAGGGAATTGCTGCCATATATGTCTTGATAAGACTTCCATCAGCCACATTCTGTACACATTCCTGCTGGAGGAAAATAGCTCCAAAATATGCAGCCCATGAGGAAAAAGGAATCAATACACAGACAGGAGCTCCTGTACTGTCAAGGATATAAGCCAGAGCTTCTCTTGGCACCTTTTTCTTATCGTAAGAACCTTTCATTGCTGTACCGATAGAAAGTACATTCAGATAATCATCAACGAAAATCAGGATTCCCAAAGCAAATGTTGTAAGTAATGTCTTTCTTTCTGAATTACATATCTTAGTTACGATCCTGGTAAATCCAAAGCTTCCCTTAGAAGCTGTCAGAAGTGCTACAAGACTTCCGAACAATCCACATATTAATATTACATAGGCTTCATCTGCAATGACTCCTTCCAGAGTGGATACCCAATTGGTAAGAAATGCTCCTTTCCATAAAACTATGGCGCCTACCATTGAGCCGGCGATCAGAAATGCCTCACATTTCTTCGTAGTAATCGCTCCAATCACAATGACCAGAACAATCAGTGTTGCAATAAGTCCATAATTCATACTTTACTCCGTCCTTTCCTTTCAGATACTGTGATAAAAGAAAAAGCCACCAGGAGTATTACCTCTCTGGCGACTTTGCCATTTCGTATCTATGTGTTAATGAAAGAATACGCCTTTCATTCCTTATATACAATAGACTTGCATATTTTCTGTTCCAGATAACAAGAACCGTTTTCGTCATTTGTTCTCAGATAACAAATGTATCACTTTAAGTAATAATATATGATCAATGCATTGTACAATTCAAAGCTTTGATACTGGTTAGAAAGATCGCGACCTGTTATCTCCTGTATTCTTTGAAGTCTGTACTTGACAGTGTTCTTATGAGAGTACAGCTCTTCCGCAGCCTTTATCATATTACAACCACTTTCAAAGTAAATCCAGAGTGTTTCCACAAGCTGCGTTTTGTTCTTTGTGTCATAATCCAGCAGACTGCCCAGCACTTCCTCCATGAACTGCTTCATTGGTCCTTTATCATCATAGGAAAGCAGCATCCTGTAATATCCGATCTGGTCATAGAATACGACCTGATTTGTCTTATGAATATGCTCTAACAGTGTATTTATCTTTGATATTTCCCTGAAACTTTTTCCCAGATCCGCTATTCTTTCACATTTTGGTCCAATGCTTAATGTATATACCATTTCTTTTGCTGTCGTGTCAACGAACTCCTGAAATATTCTTTCAATCAGTTCTCTCTTTTCCCTGGAATCGCTCATAAAGCCAACAATTCTATCACCATAGGATGAAATGACAGAAGGGTATTCGTATTTCTGAAAAATACTCTGTAGAGAGATTGCAAGGGAATTTACTTCATCATTTTTCATTTTATCTATATGCATCACAAATATCTGCTCCAGGGCAGATTCATCTATCCCCATCTCCTCACAGTGCATTTTGACACGTTCAGTATTGGTTCCGCCACCAAATATGATCTCCGCAAGAAAGCTGTCCTGCATATCTTTCTTCTCATCAAGATACACGATTGCATGACCTAATTCCTCGAAGAAATCCAATAGCGGCACATTCCAGGGCATCGTAAAAAGCGGAAAGTCATTCTTTTCCGCTAAATTTACTACTTTTGAATCAATTTTCGATACATAATTATCACCAACCAGCAGAAGTGCACAGGACATATTCAGCTCTATTGCCTTCTGGATTGTATTATACAGATCAAAATTCTTTCTCTGGGTAACGGGACTGCTGATAATTAACAGCTCCTGCCCGTGTACCCATTTTTCAAAGTTAAGGTTCTCTGCCTTATAGGACCAGCGTATTCCTTTCTCCATGCCACCTTCTCCGGCTATTACCTGAGCCTGGGACATGGAATTTAAAGAAAGCAAATCCTTACATCGAAACATACAAGTCACATCCTGTTTATTTTAGTAAATCGATGGCTCCTGTAACTTTGGCTGGCTCTTTCTGAAAAAGAAATTCTCCCTTTCTTACAGAAGCAACGATTCCCGCGCGTTCGCATACTGCTTCAAATTCACTCTTGGCGTCAAGAACTATGAAGTTGGCCGGTTTGCCCTCTTCTATTCCATACTTATCCGTAATGTTCATGGTGATTGCGCCATTGGTTGTTACCAGATCCAGCGCATTCGTAATCTCTTCCGGGGACATCATCTGCGCAATATGAATGCCATGATCCAGAATCATCATCATATTGCCATTTCCCAGTGGATACCATGGATCTGACATGGAATCCTGTGCAAAGCAGACATTGATACCGTGGTCATTCAATTCTTTTACTCTGGTAAGTCCTCTTCTCTTCGGATAAGTATCCTGACGACCTTCAAGATAAATATTCTCTGTTGGGCATGAAATGAAATTAATTTCTGACTTCTTCAAAAGCTTCATCATTCTGAATGCATAGCTGTTGTCTGCTGAACCAAAAGAACAGGTATGACTGGCGGTTGTTCTGGTTCCTATGCCTTCCATAAGCACCAGCGCATTCAAAAGTTCCAGGAAACGGCTCTGTGTATCATCTGTCTCATCACAGTGTACATCTATGAGCCTGTCATATTTAAGTGCCAGTTCAACGGTCTTATGTATTGACTTCTCACCAAACTCTCTTGCCAGTTCAAAGTGTGGAATCGCACCGACACAGTCAGCACCCATTTTCAATCCTTCTTCTACCAGCTCGTCACCACCCTTATAGGCATACATTCCTTCCTGTGGGAAAGCAACAATCTGCAGATCCAGAATATCCTTCACTTCTTCTCTTACTTCCAGAGCTGCCTTCAATCCGGTAAAAGTAGGGTCTGTCACATCAATATGTGTTCTGATTGCCTGAACACCATGAAGCATTTCTTTCTTAATTCCACTGTAAATGCGTTCCTTCATCTGTTCTACGGTCATGTTACCCTTTGACTCGCTCCATCTCTGGATTCCTTCAAAAAGTGTTCCAGAGCCATTCTGTTCGCCAAGGTTTGCCGTAAATACATAATCAAGATGAAGATGGGGATCCACATAAGGAGGAACTACCAGATTACCTTTTAAATCAATGGTTTCACATTCTTCTTTGATATCTGCACCAATCTTCGTAATCACTCCGTTATCTACCAGAATGCCTGTTAATTCGTTTGCACCTTTGAGTCTGACATTTACAAATTTCTTCATACCATATACCTTCTTTCCAAAAAAGGCACTAAAGGTATCATCCTTTAGCGCCTTTGCTAATCTATTTGTTCATCTGAACCAAATATATCATTGCGGTACGAAACCGTCAATAAAATGGAAATAAGGTAATTATATTTTATTCCATAGAACAAACAAAGTCAACTACATTTGTTACTTGAGAACAAAATGCTACTTTACCTCCTCACATTCAAGAATCCTGCGTTCTTTCATTGCAGGTGCGCAGAAATACACTGCATTAATAATGATCTGCTGAATCTCCGGTCTATAATAAATCGGATATTCTTCATGTCCAGGCTGGAAATAGAAGATTTTGCCCAGACCTCGTGTGAAAGTACAACCGCTTCGGAACACCTGCCCTCCTGAGAACCATCCTGCAAAGATCACATCATCAGGCTTTGGTATATCGAAGTATTCCCCGTACATTTCCTCCTGTGGAAGCTCTATTTTCTCAGGAATACCAGCAGCAATCGGATGTGTCGGCATAAGACACCACAGATTCTCCTGCTCTCCATGCTTCCACTTCAGTGTCATAGATGTACCCAGCAGCTTCTTCATGATCTTGGAGAAATGTGCAGAATGCAGCGCGATCAATCCCATACCTGACAATACATGCTGCTGTACCCGCTGTGCCACTTCATCAGAGAACTCATCCTGTAATGCGTGACTCCATATAATCAATACGTCAGTATCCTTCAATACTTCCTCAGTCAATCCATGCTCCGGCATATCAAAAGTTGCTGTTCTTACCTGAATATCCTCTTCTTTCCCAAGGAACTCTGCAATACAGCCATGAATCCCTTTCGGATAGACCTTTCCGATATTCTCATATTCTCTTTCATGTTTATATTCATTCCAGACTGTTACTCTAATCATGATTCTTTTCTCCTATATTGTGAATCGCCATTTTATACATTTCTTCCGTTGCCAGTCTCGTTCTGGCTACTACATTCTCACCATTCTGTGGAAAACAATAGTACTGCACCTTCTCATTCCCTATGCTGATCATATCTCCAATCTCATACCAGTAGAAATCTGAGTACAGGCTGTAAGAACTCTTAGGAGACTGTACATAATCCAGTTGTCCATCACACCCGGTAAGGTGAAATCCTTCCCTCGTATGGACTAACTGTCCTTCTCCTACCTTATAAATACATTCTGTATTGACCAGCATATAGATATCTACTGCGATATCCAGTCGATATGTACCTTCTTCCAGGCTTCTTCTCACACATTCCCTCTCCCACTGATACCAGTCAGGAATATGAGAGAATCTGGTCACTCCATTCACCGCCTGAAGATATCCATCCTCAGTAAGTTCATAAGAATGTCCACAGGATTCACAGGTAATATAGATGCCCCTTCCCCGCATCTTCCCTTCCGTCTCACAGTGAGGACATCGGTATAATGCTCTCTGTAGACCATCTGCACGAAATTTTTCCTTTACGAGAATGTGATTCTCCTGTTGTTCACGAAAATAATCCAGACAAAACGTCTTTTCCAGAATCGCATGAATCTCTTCTACAGATTTTTGCTGTATCTCCTCTGGTGATAACAGATACTCCATCTGTGCCGACACATTGACCTTGCGTTTCTGCAGACAGTTATAAAGCGGATCTCTCAGAAAGGCTCCATGTGTCCTGATCATAACTACCGGTACTTTCAGGAATTTCACACATTTCGCCAGACTATCCGGCAATGGTGTCTGTGTTCCATCGAAGCTGTAGCTCGCCTCAGGATACATAAGAATAGATGCCTTCAACCCATGTACCGTATAATGCATATCCTTGACCAGCTGAATATCCTGAATAAATTTCTTCGTAGGAATACAGCCCAGCGCACGCATCAGCTTATTCTTCCCTACAAATCCATCTAAAGTACATACAATGTGATATTCTCTATCTGCAAGCAACGTCGCAGCAATCTTCAGATCAATAAAGCTGGAATGGTTCATCAGAATCAGACAAGGTTCCTTGCTGTCCAAACGTTCCATGTTAATTTTTTCACATTTAAAATGTGTCGCCAGCAGATCTGGTACTGACACGATTTTTAACAACTGACGAAAAACCTTTAACTGCCGTGCTGGCTTGTGATGCTTCGGTGTCGGAAGCGCCGTCACTTTTTCATAGCTTTCTTCTTTTACTTTTATTTTCATTGAAAATTATCCCTCAGAAATGCCGCTGACCTCTGCATACACTTCTCCTGATCTGCCGCATCGAAATGCTCGATTGCAAAGTATCCCTCATAGCCGGATTCCACGACTCTTCCAAGTATCTCCTTCATGGGAATATAGCCGTCTCCTACTGCAACTGACTCCGCTCCACGATCCTTGCAGTGCACATGGATGACTCTCTCTTTCAGTGCCTCCCAGGCTGTGAAGATATCCTCCTTGTGGATAATGAAATTGCCGGTATCAAAGGTAATCCACAGCTCTGGAATCTGTTCCATGAACCACTTCATACCATTCACGCAGGCAATCGGAGAATTGATGTTGTCGAAATCTTCTATAACCACCTGTATGCCCTGCTTCTTCGCCCTGGCAACGATATCCGACATCCCCTTCGCCATCCTGAGTGCTTTCTCATTATGACTTAGAAAAGCCGCCGTCTTCTCATAATCCTGAATGCATGCAACATAGTCTTTTGTCTCTTCTGAGAAAAAGCCGGGAACGACCAGAATCTTACCAGCCCCTGCCTTTTTTGCCGTATCTACGTGGCACTGCGCCCGCTTCGTCTCGTCCTTTGAATCCATCTCGTAGAACTCATAGACACAGCTGACATCCAGCTGCGCATCCCTTAACATCTTATAGGTGTCTTCATGTTCATTCAGATATGTCATATTAATCTCAACTGCGTCGATTCCAGCGTCCTTTACCTCCCGCAAAAGAAAAGAAATCTCCTTCCCCGTCTGCTCTGCAGCCTGTAGAATATGGTCATAAAATACGGAAATCTTCATAATTTGTTTCCCCCTTTGCAAAAAATTACCCATATGTTAAATTATAACACATGGGTAATCAGGTATCTATTCCTCATTCATGATTTCTTTTAAATGTGCACTGAGTTTCATATTTTCACTGTAATCTACTTTGACAACAACTACCGCAGGAACTTTCTGAGCAAAGGCTTCTTCCAGTGTGGGAATTAATTCTTCTGATGAATGTACTTCATATCCTTTACAATGCATGGATTCTGCCATCATTTTAAAATCAGGGTTGGCAAAATCCACATAGCAGCTGTCTCCAAACTGCTCCATCTCTTTCCATTTAATCAGACCATAGGCTTCATCTTCCCAGATCAGTGTGACAAAAGGAATATGCTCTCTTACAGCCGTCTCCAGTTCCTGATTATTCATCATGAATCCGCCATCACCACAGATAGCAAGTACCCTGCGTTCAGGATAGAGCATCTTTGCACTGATAGCACCCGGCACACTGAATCCCATACTGGCAAATCCATTGCTGATCAGACAGGTATTGGGCTCATAGCAGTGATAATGCCTTGCGATCCACATTTTATGCGCTCCTACATCAGAAAGTACAATATCCTCTCTTCCCATTATCTTGCGCACATCTGACAGGATTCTTGCAGGCTTCATGGGATAGGAAGCATCTGCCGCCATTTCTTCCTGTTCTTTCATCATCTTTGCCTTTAATTGCAGGGCGAATTCAGGTTCTTCCTCTCTGGTCGTTATATTCAGTATCTTTCTAAGGCTGTTGGAGATATCGCCCACCAGCTCCACATCCGGCTGATAGCGTTTATTCACATCTGCTGGCTCACTGGCGATATGGATGATTTTTGCATCTGCATGTACATTCCATTTGGATGGCGCACATTCTACCATATCATATCCTACTCCAATGACCAGATCAGCCTCTTCAAATATCTTATTCACATAGTCCTTCTGAGGAATACCCAGAGTCCACAGGCTATATGGATTATCCATGGATACAATGCCCTTTGCCATCATAGTATTGACCACAGGAATATGTAACGTATTTACAAACTCGGTCAGCATTTTGGATGCATTCTGCCGGACAGCACCATTACCGGCTAGTATGACAGGTACTTTCGCCTGTTTTATCAGCGCACTTGCCGTTTCCACTGCTTTTGCGGATGCATATTCTATCATTTTTTCCTGCTTTTTCAGAGGCTTTACATCTGCCGGCATTTTCGCAATGTTCTTAGGCAGATCAATATGCGTTGCGCCCGGCTTCTCATTCTCAGCGTATTTAAAAGCCAGACGTGTAATCTCTGCCACTGTATCCGGGCGAATGATCTGTTTGGTACGCTTCGTGATCGGGGCAAACATGGTGGTCAGATCCAGATACTGATGGCTGGTCAACTGCATCTGATCCGTGCCTACCTGACCAGTAATGGCAACCAGCGGAGAGCCATCCAGAAAGGCATCTGCCACACCGGTTACCAGATTGGTAGCACCAGGACCGAGTGTAGACAGACATACACCTGCTCTGCCTGTCAGTCTTCCATATACATCTGCCATAAAGGCTGCTCCCTGCTCATGTCTGGTATCTATAAAATGAATACCACTCTCCTTAATGGCAAACATCAGATCCAATGTTTCCTCTCCGGGGATACCAAATATGGTATCTACGCCTTCTTCCCGTAAACATTCCACCAGCACTTGTGCGGTATTTTTTACGTTCTGTTCTTTCATGATTCCTGTCCTGTCTTTCCATTTTTATAGATGTATTCAAGAATATCTACACATCCACTGATGCCAAACAGCCCACGGTTCAGAACAATATCTTTATCCGTTTCCTGTTGCCATTTGCCATTGGAATAATAATGGTAGAATTCTTCTCTGGCTGTGTCCATCTTGCGCACTGTTTTCTCTGCTTCTTCTGTGGAGATGCCATACTTTTCCCGGATAATGCCCACACGGGTCGCATAGGGCGCTGTGATAAATACCTTCAGACAATCTGTCCTCTCACGTAATATATAGTCTGCCATACGCCCTACAATAATACAGGAGCCTTTCTCTGCAAGCTGCAGGATCAGATTCGTCTCTTCCCTGAATAGACGGTCAGACTCTATATCCTGAGACATCAGAAAATAGTGGCTGATGATCTTTCTGGATATCTGCTCATCAAGGGTTGCTGCATGATTCAGCTCAAGATTACTCTTCTTGGCAGCCATATCCAACAGATCCTTATCATACAAGGGAATATTCAGGCGTTGTGACAATTCCTTTCCTATCTCATGTCCCTCTGCTCCAAAAGACCGGCAGATTGTGATAATTTTCTTACTCATACACATGCCTCCACAAATGCACGAAAGATCTTCCTGGCTGTATCATCTTTCTGATAAATAAATTCAGGATGCCATTGAATCCCCCATATGAATTTCTTATCGGGTGCATAGACTCCCTCTACCAGTCCGTCTTCCGATACAGCCATTACTTCAAGTCCTTCTCCGACCGTACGGACTCCCTGATGATGATAGCTGTTTACAGGAAGTGTCTTCTGCTCTAAGAGTGTATACAAAGGAGTACCTTCTGTAATCTGTACTTCATGCACCGTTCTGTCATAGGGCGCAGTCATATGGTGTTCTATCTCTTTTGTTCCTGAAAACTGCTGTGGAAGATCCTGATACAAAGTACCTCCCTGCAGAACATTTATGAGCTGAATCCCACGGCAGATACCCAGAACCGGCTTGTTCTCTGCCTTTGCAATTCCATATATTTTCTCTTCCAGAATATCTCTCTCATGACAGCAGGTTCCACATACAGGAAGCGGCTCTTCCCCATACATATGAGGATCTACATCATGCCCGCCGGTAAAAAGATATCCATCTATCATAGAGTCCAGCTGCTCCATATCTTCCAAATGAGGTGCAAGTGGCAGAATCATTGGGATTCCTCCTGCATCTCTGATTCCATCCAGATACCCCGGCACCATCCAGACACTTTCTTTTTCTTCATCCCAGAGGGGAATAATACCGATAACAGGTTTTTTCTTCATTGTCTTTCACCTTCTATAGTACTTTATTCAAAAAATCAATGGTTCTCTTTTCCTTAGGATGCTTAAAAATATCTTCCGGCGTTCCTTCTTCTACAATATAGCCATCATCCATAAAGATTACTCTGTCTGCAACTTCTCTTGCAAAGCCCATCTCATGTGTCACGATTACCATTGTCATGCCATCCTCTGCAAGCTGCTTCATAACCTCCAGAACTTCACCTACCATCTCAGGGTCCAGTGCACTGGTCGGCTCGTCAAAAAGCATAATATCCGGGCTCATTTCCAATGCTCTCGCAATTGCACAACGCTGCTTCTGTCCACCGGATAACTGACTTGGAAAGGCTTTTGCCTTATCCTTTAAACCAACTCTGTCCAGAAGCTGATAAGCCTTCTCTTCAGCCTCCTGTTTGGACATTTTCTTTAGTTCTACCGGCGCAAGTGTAATATTATCCAGAATGTTCAGATTGGAGAAAAGGTTAAAATGCTGAAATACCATTCCTATGCTTTCTCTGAGTTTATTGATATTCAGGTTCTTATTCTCCAGATTCTGATTATTAATCCAGATTTCTCCGCCGTTACTCTTCTCCAGACGATTCAGGCAGCGAAGCAATGTACTTTTCCCAGAGCCTGAAGGTCCAATCAGACACAGTACTTCGCCCTCTGCTACTTCTATATCAATTTTCTTTAATACTTCCAGTTCGCCGTAGCATTTACGCAGGCCTTTTACTACGATTTTATTTTCTGCCATATGCAATCTTCCTTTCCACTATCTTGGCAAATTTTGCAAGAATTGTGCAGACTACCAGATAGAACAGCGCTACCACCAGCCATACCGACATTACCATAGATGCTGCATTGGCAGCTATGATCTTACCATTCTGAGTCAGTTCACGGATACCGATAATTGAAATCAGAGAAGTATCCTTCAGCGTGATAATGAACTGATTGATCATAGAGGGCAGCATTGTCAGAAATGCCTGCGGAAGAATGACACGTCTCATTGCTTTGAAATAGGGTAGGCCAAGGCTTCTGGCTGCCTCCATCTGACCTTTATCTACTGACTGGATTCCTCCTCGAATGATCTCAGCCATATAGGCTCCTGCATTCAGACTGAGTGCTACCACACCTGCTGTAAAAGGACCTCCAATATTGGACCAGGAGAATCCCAGAGGTTTTAGCGACTGTGCCAGTCCATAATAGATAATAAATGTCTGAACCAGCAGTGGTGTTCCACGGATGATATCTATGTAGATTGCTGACAGAATCTCCAGGATTTTAAAGCCGGATACTGTGAACAATCCAAAGATAATACCAAGTATCAGTGCCAGAAGGATAGCAACCGCAGCCAGCTCCAGTGTCATCAGCAGTGCCTCCCCAAAAGTGGGGAGATTTTTAATCAGTGTGTTTACAAATTCCATAGCCTACTCCTTTTCTCAGCCAGATCGCTTATTTGGAGATATAAGTATTCACGATCTCGTCGTATTTTCCGCTTTCCTTCAGATCTGCAAGACCTTTATTAAGCATCTCTACCAGTTCAGGATTCTTACCCTTTAATGTTGCAATACCATAGGAAGAACCTCTTTCCATAGGCATTGGTAAGGACAGCCCGATTCCTCTTGTGATCTCATAACCGATTACAGGATAATCATCAAATACTGCGGCTGAAGTTCCTGCCAGTACATCCTGAAACATAGTTGCTGAATCCTCGAACTGTGCAATGGTAAATCCATACTGGTCTGCGATTGACTCTGCAAAAGCGCAACCCTCTGCACCAATCTTTGCTGCTACCTGCTTACCTGCCAGATCCTCATAGCTCTTGATATCAGATCCTGCCAGCACACCCATACCAATGCCGGAATCAAAATATGGATCTGAGAAATCATATTTTTCTTTTCTCTCATCTGTAATGGACATACCTGCAATTACCGCATCTACTTCTCCTGCCTCCAGAGCAGTTACCGCTGCGGAGAATCCAACGTATTCCAGTTCATACTTGAATCCCTGATCCTCTGCTATCGCCTTGAGCAGATCCAGGTCGATTCCCACCATATTGCCTTCATCATTTTCAAATTCAAAGGGAGCAAAGGTTGTATCAGTTGCTACCTTATATACTTTTTCCCCTTCACTCTTAGAACCACAACCACACATAGTAGCTGCCATCACACCTGCAAGTAACAATGCCATCATACGTTTCTTCATAATCATATCCTCCTTTGGTTATAAAAAAAGACGCAGGAAAGATAAATCTTTCTTACGCCTTCGTAATTGATAGCTATACTTTACTTCCTGCACTCTACTCCCTGTCAACTACCTTTTTTTCATAAATTTTAAAAAAAAGATGGAGTATACCCCATCTTTTTGGTTCTTATTTTTTATGTGCCTCATAATAGTACTGTAACAGCTTCTCACCGTCCTGATGACAGGCAAAAGAATATTTATGATAAGTCTGTAAAGATATTGCCACTTCTGTAGCCTGAATCGCATAACCGGCTTCTTCATAAGTATGGAGCATTTTCCTGACGTCCATAGCGATTGCAGAGCATTCAGGATAATACTTTGATACCTGATGCACCGACACACTGTTTCCTTCAAATCCAAACAAAGCTCCCAGCACTACTGCGCTTTCTTTCAGATACCTTCCATATTCCTGAATGAAGCTTCTCTGCTTGTAAATGACTTGCTCATTAGAGCCATAGAAGTCCAGTAATACATCCACACAGCCGTCCTTAATCGGAAAATGATCAGAGTCATCTGCAAGGAACAGTATATTCAGGTCTAACTTCAATGTTTCAATCAACTGTTTGTACATTCTAAGCATTTCCGGGTAACGGTCCGTGATAATATACAGACAGTCCTTCTCCACATTCTGAATACAATTATATAGAAAGAAGTACCCATTGATATTAGTCTCCATCACGACCTTACCCTGCGTATTCAGTTCTGACAGGCGATTGTATACAAGATCACTGCTCTTCTGGAATCCGGTTACAAACTCTTCTCCCACATCACGATAGAGTCCACGTTTTAAATCTGGTCTGTCATATTTTCCTGTATATCGGTTGCCAGTGTCTACGATACCACCTGTAATCTGGGCATGATACCCACAGCTGCATATCAGTTCACCCTCATCCACGCAATTATTGGATATCTGGGCATTCTGAACCATTAACTGTCTTCCGCAATGCGGACAATACAGATAGGAAAGTGCCATCAGTGGAACGCCCATGGCTTTTGCCTTGGCATTTTTAAGAGAAGCATACTTTACCAGCTCCTGATCTACGGTATCATAAGCCTTCTGCAACAGCGTAATCTCTTCACTCAGACTCTGTTTCTTCTGATTCAATATATCTTCATACGCCTTAATCGTATCCGGTTCAATGAAATTAGACATCCTTCGTAATGTAAGAATCGCCTGCATATCACGTATACTGAACTGCATCTGTTTCATTCTCTGTATGAATTGCATGTCTTCATATTCCCGGTCTGTGAAATCCATCTGTGCTCCCTTTTTAAAAGGTATCAACAGCCCCTTCTCCACATAATAACGAATCGTATCCTTAGACACGCCACACGTCTTCGCCAACTCACCTATCTTCATTGCTTATTTTTCTCCATAGTCTTTATCAATCGAAATACCTGCTCTGCGGTATCTGTCATATTCCCGCGTGCATTATCCGTATGCATTGCCTCTTCTCTAGTCACTACGTTCCGCAATATCGGGAAAAAGGCATCAATCCCACTTTGGTTGCACACCTTTGCATCCTCTGTCACACAACCAGCGAATGCTATGACTCTCTTATGATGCTTCTTAGCCAGTCCTGCGACTCCTATCGGTGCTTTTCCCATAACAGACTGTCCATCCAGACAGCCTTCTCCTGTCACAACAACGTCTGCATTCCTAATGTATTCCTCTAATTTCGTCTCTTCCAGAACGATCTGTACGCCTGATTTTAATTCTGCATTCATATAGGATAAAAAGGCAAAGCCCATACCGCCAGCCGCACCTGTTCCGGGATAGTTGGAATCAGCCTTTTTATAATGATTTGCAGTAAGCAGCGCATACTTGCCAAGCCAGCTATCCATTTGCGCGATCATCTCAGGTGTTGCCCCTTTCTGAGGTCCAAATACAGCGCTGCATCCCTGCTCTCCACAAAGTGGATTCTTCACGTCGCACGCAATCTGAAAAGTACATTCTTTTAACTCCGATAATACATCCTCATCCGTAATAGACACCAGTTCTGCCAGTCCCTTCGCACCAAAAGACACCTGTTTGCCCTCTGTATCAAGCATTCCATACCCAAGAGCCTGTAACATGCCAATGCCACCATCATTGGTTGCACTTCCACCGATACCTATGAAAAAATGACGGCAACCCTTACCTATAGCGTCTTTTATCATCTCACCTACACCATATGTTGTAGTATTCATGGGATTTCTGTCTTTTGCATCAATCAGTGTAATTCCTGCGGCGGCTGACATCTCTATAATTGCTGTATGTGAGTCCTCCAAAATGCCATAGACTGCATCCGTTGGTTTACCAAGTGGACCTGTAACCGTTATCTTTTCATACCTTCCATTCATTCCCCTGGTAAGTGCTTCTACTGTGCCTTCGCCGCCATCTGCTAACGGTCTTACCATGACTTCTGCATCCGGCATAGCACGCAGTATTCCTTCCTGGATAGCTTCTCCTGCCTCCAGTGAGGTCAGACTGCCCTTTAATGAATCAATTGCAACTACTACTTTCATTATATCATCCTCTTTTATACAGAAATAGGAGCAAATTACTGCTCCTACTCCCAAATATCTGTTATGCAAACAGCTTCTTTACTTCTTCTGCACCAAATGTAACCTGTGATACATGGTCAACCTCAATCTGATAAAGTGCATTCGCTGCCAGATGTTCTGCCGCCTGCTCCAGATCACGAATACCTGAAGTATGCGCAAACTGCTCTACAACAGCATCCAGACCTTCTTCTGTAATCACACACTCGCATTCCTGAAGTCCGATTCGCTTCAATACCTTAGGTAATGCAAATCTGGAGAAGATGATCTTCTTTTCTTCCGGTGTGTAATCAGGAATATCAATGACTGCGAAACGTGACATCAACGGCGCGCTGATCTGATCCTTATTATTTGCAGTTGCAATTGGATAGACACCCACAGTTGGAACCATACATTCCATATAATTATCTGTAAATCCAAGATTGTCCAGCAGAGTCAACAATACATCTGCCGGATTTCCATTGCCTTTTCCAGATGCAGCTTTATCCAGCTCATTAATAATAAATACAAGGTTGGATTCTCCTGCCATAGAGAAGGCTTCCATAATAATACCTGGCTTGGCATTGGCATAGATTCTGGAACTTCCAGTCAACTGTTCAGGGTCATTGATCGAGCTCATGTCCAGCGTTGTCCAGGGCAGTTTCAGGATTCTTGCCACCGCATAAGCAATCTGTGATTTACCGGTTCCTGCGGGTCCGACCAGCAGAATACCATAAGCCGGAAGTGTATGTGTACGGTTAATCTGGATAATCGTTTCCATGATACGCTGTTTTACACGCTCCATACCATACAGCTCTTCGTCCAGAATCTTACGAGCTTCTACCGGGTCAATTGCTTCAAAATAATTACTCTTCCACTGTACATTCATCATAATGGATAAAGCACGCTGTGCATGACGTCTTTCTTCCGGGGATACCTCCTGGGAACGTGCTACAGCCAGATTTCTTCTTGCCCACAATCTGATATTGTCAGGTAATGTCCTGCCCGCACAGGTCATAAAGTCAGAAATACTCTGCAGACTCGTAAGCTTCATATTATCTCCTGACTCATCTGCATCCTCGTCCTCTTCTGTCTCAACGGCAGCACTGCTGGACAGTAATCTCTCGATCATGAACTGTAAGAAGCCATCCTCCGCAGACAACTTCGTACCGCCGCCAAAAGCAGTTTCGCGGATCTTGTATACTGCGTACCCGTTCTCCTGATTCTCACCGGATAAACGAATATTGATGTGATTCTCTCCCAGCCATTTTAAAAGGCTGACAAAACGGGAATCCACCTTCAGAATATCAGCTATGTAAGTCTCTCCCTCATCTTTAAATTCAAATGAAGTACGAAAGATCTGATTGGTGAACTTACCCATAGCATGATGTGCCCATTGTCTTTTGGAGTTGTCCAATACAAAGATCGGCTCCTGTGGTGTCTTTTCCTTTGCATTGCTCATAAAAGTTGTATATGTGCAAACAGGTTCTGTATTTTCATTGGATGAATTATTGCTGAAATCAAATACTGGCATATTCTTAATCTCCTTTGTAGTTTTCTCTTATCTTATGAAACCACAAATTTACGATTTTGACAATGCTTTAACGTACTTATTTCTGACCACTTATGCATATCTTCTATGCTATTTTGCGTTGAATTTGCCAGAATCAACATGCTAAACTATGAGTAACTGATATGTAATGACCTCTTGTCAAGTACAAATTAACAGAAATCACCACAAA
>CAVBMG010000045.1:0-25697 GCA_963596435.1 Agathobacter sp. | reverse complement strand
AAATATGTTTCGCTAATCTCCTGATTTGTGATATACTTCTTAGGTATATAGCAGAAAAGGAGATTTTGCGATTATGAGCAAGGTAAAGATTATTAAGAAAAATGATGAATATTCACTGGAATATAATATAGGTGATATCTGTGAAGTGACAGGGACATGGTATGGCGGCGTGCATATCACTGGAAAGTCTGGAATACCGGTATCTCTGGATAAGGAAGAGTATATGGAGTTAAGTACAGAGCCGGAGGCACCACTGGAGAATGTTCCTGACAGGGATATTCATGTGGGAGACATTGTACAGCATTTTAAGAGAGAGTGGGTGTCAGCTCAGACATCAGAATATCTGTATAAGGTGCTGGCTTTTGCACAGCATACAGAGACAGGAGAAAGACTGGTCATATATCAGGCAATGTATGCACCATTTAAGATATGCGCCAGACCATACGCCATGTTCATGAGCGAAGTAGATCATGAGAAATACCCGGATGTGAAGCAGAAGTACCGTTTTGAGAAAATCTCATCATAAGGATATTGACATTCTGCCCTTTCCTGTTTATAATAAATCCATATTAATCATACTAATCAAGTAGGAAAAGAAGAGATTGAACGAAAGGCAGCGTATCATTTATGAGAGAAATTATGTGCTTTGGCGATTCTAATACATATGGATATATACCAGGTGGAGAAGGAAGATACCCATGGGAAGTAAGATGGACAGGGATTCTTGCGGATAGACTTTATCAGGAGGGCATTCGAGTTACAGAGGAAGGGTTATGTGGAAGAACCACTGTATTCGAGGATGAGCTGCGTGATAACCGTAAGGGTAGCGACCTGCTTCCGGCGCTGCTGGAGAGCCATAAGCCTTTAGATACAGTCATCATCATGTTGGGAACGAATGATTGTAAGACATATTATCATGCACCGGCAGAGGTCATTGGTAAAGGAATCGAGAAGCTGATCAGACAGGTGAGACAGGCTGATGAGAATATTAAGATATTGCTGATATCCCCTATTTTACTGGGAGAAGAGGTATGGAAGCCACAGTTTGATCCTGAATTTGATACAGAATCAGTCAACACTTCCAAGAAGTTGAAGGCAGTTTATCAGAAGATAGCAATAGAACAGGAAACAGACTTCCTTGCTGCTTCTGATTATGCCAAGCCAAGTCCTGTGGATCAGGAGCATCTGGATGAGGAAGGACATAGAAGGCTGGCAGAAGCCGTTTATCATAAACTGGCTAAGATGCAGCTTGGTACAGGTGCGGCATAATGGATAGAAAGACAGTTTGTAAAGAGGCTTTTCTTCATGCACTGCCCATTATGGGCAGTTATTTCTTTGTCAGCATGGCATATGGACTGATGATGCAGGAGGCAGGATTTGGCTGGGGCTGGTCGCTGCTTACCAGTCTGACTGTGTACACAGGTGCGTTTCAGTTCGTACTGGTGACTTTCCTGAGTAGTGGGGCATCCTTTCTTACCATAGCCCTAACAGCATTGTTCATGAACAGCAGACAGTTCTTCTATGGAATAACGTTTGTAGAGGATTTTAAACAGATGGGCAGGCGATACCCTTATATGGTCTTTACCATGACGGATGAGACCTATGCGGTGAACTGTTCGCTTCTTCCAAACGGTGAGGAAGAACAGCCACACAAGGAGAAAAGATACAGTATTATGGCATGGGTGGCACTGTTTAGCAGGGTGTCATGGATGATAGGCGCTGTAGCAGGTGGAATCATTGGACAAGTGATTCCCGTACAGTTAGAGGGAATTGATTTCTGCATGACAGCATTATTTGTGACGATTTTCATTGACCAGTGGAGAAGTAAAAAGACACATATCCCGGCGGTGGCAGGACTTGTGACAGGACTGCTTCTTTTGCTGTTATTAGGAGAAGAATTCTTCCTGTTACCGACACTGGTTCTGGTATCAGGACTTTTATTAATGTTCGAGAAGCGAATAGATACGGAGGATAATAGGAATGAATAATGTGTATATTTTTGTCTGTATTCTGATTTCAGCTCTGTGCACGCTGTTTCTCCGGGCACTGCCTTTTGGTATACTGGGCGGTAACAGGAAGATACCTGAAAGAATAAAATATCTGGGACGAATCCTGCCATCGGCAATTATGGCAGTACTGATTGTCTACTGTCTTAAAGATGTGCCGATGGATTATGCAGGAGCCGGTAAGAACAAGCTGATTGCAGTAGCAGTATGTGCAGGGCTTCATCTGTGGAAGAAGAATACCCTGCTCAGTATTATAGGAAGTACTGCCGTTTATATGATTCTGGTGGTAGTCTGCCCCTGAATCAGGGTCGGAAGAGCGGTGAAGCTCTGTACCATCAGTCTGGGATTTTCCAGCTTATGAAGCATCATGCGTCCTGCCTGAATGCCGATGTCATACATATTGATGTCGATGACAGTAGGCTGTGGCTCGATGATCTTTGAATACGGATAGATGTCAAAGGTCATTAGTCCGATATCATCTGGAATGGAGAAAGACAGGTCACGAAGTGCATTGACAACACCCAGCGCCAGTAGATTGTTTTCACAGACAATAGCCTGTGGTTTTGGAAGCTTCTGCAGCATAGTGCGGGTGACTTCATAAGCTCCTTCCTGAGTATTATTTGTATAACCGATATTTTCGCGGGTGATATATTCCTTATGATGTATCATCCCTTTTTTAAACCCTTTGAGCCTCTGATTGGAGATAGCATCATTTCTTCGACCAGCAATGAAAAAGACATTGGTATAACCACATTCGCAGATATGGTCTGCTGCATATTCTCCAGCAAGAGTGTGGTCGGTATCAATCCAGCAGAGTCTGGTCTCAAAATCCGGGTGTCCGATAATAATATGAGGAATTTCTTCCTCCAATAAATGTTTTGCCAACGTTTCGTTTACGATGGAACCATGAATAATGAGTCCATCTGCGGAACGTTTTTTGATTTCCACGATTGCGCGTTCACCGGGATAGGATTCTTCTGAGGTATCTACCAGTGTCATCATATAATGGTGAGAGGTCAGTTCATGGTAGACGCCGCACATGATATCGAACATATGGGGATTTTCATAGGCAACATCTTTTCCAAGAGTGGATAGATAAACTACATTTTTAGCCTGTCCTTTGGCGAAGCTGACAGCTCTGGAATTGGGAATATAATTAAGTTCCCTGATTGCAGCATTGACTCTGGCTGTTGTCTCAGCAGAGATCGTAGGGTTGTTATTAATGACCTTTGACACAGTGGAAGTAGAAACACCCGCCCTGGAAGCAACATCTGAAATCGTGACTGACATAACGATATCTCCTTTCATTTGAAAAATCGACAAATCTTAAAAACTAGTATAGCGGTTTCTTAACAAAAGTCAATTACAATCACACAAAAACATTGTAAAACTGATATTTTACAGATATGATGAAAATACAAAAGGACATGATTTACATGGCTTTTAGGAAAAGTTTCGTAGAAAGATAAAGAAAATGGGAGGTTGGAAAATGAAAAGAAAATTAGCAGCAGCATGTATCAGTATGTGTATGGTTTCCTCTTTATTAGCAGGTTGTGGAAGCAGTGAGCAGACTGTACAGAATCAGAGTGAGCAGACACAGAACAGTGAGAAACCACAGGAAGAAGTCAAAACAGAAGAAACGACACAGGTGTCAGAAAATAGTGATAATAATAGCAATGATGCAATTGCCAATCTGATTGCAGCTACAGATGCGCCGGTTGATCTGACATTATGGTGTGCTGAGACAGAAGAATATCAGACAGTTATGGCACAGCTTGTAGATGAATTTAAGGATACTTATCCTGATGTGCAATTTAATATTACAATTGGTGCAGAATCGGAAGCGAACTGTAAGGATGATGTATTGAAGGATGTGGAATCCGCAGCAGATGTATTCGTATTTGCAGATGACCAGCTGATCGATCTGGTAAATGCAGGTGCATTACAGAGTATAGATGCTACTTTTACATATGATCCTTCTACTGCAAATGCAGCGTCTACAGTAGAAGCAGCTTCTGTAGATGGTAAGCTGTATGCTTATCCGCTGACAGCGTCTAATGGTTATTTCCTGTTCTATAATTCAGATTATCTGACAGAAGAAGATGTGTCATCCTGGGATAATCTGCTGGCAGCAGCCGAGAAGCAGGGCAAGACAGTTGGCATGGAAGTATCCGGTGCGTGGTATTTATACGGATTCTTCGCAGGTGCCGGACTGGAAATGTACGGACAGGATGATGGAACGAATTACTGTAACTGGAATGCAACAGATACAAAGTATACAGGGGCAGCAGTTGCAGAAGCGGTAACAGATATCTGCAAGAGCAGTGCTATGGTAAACTGTGTCAATGAAGATGCACAGGCATTTGCCTTGAATGGCCAGATGATAGCAGACGTAAATGGTACATGGGCAACGACTGGTTTTATGGAAGCATATGGTGATGGATATGCGGCAACGAAACTGCCTACCTTTACTGTAAATGGAGATCAGGTACAGATGGGGTCTTTTGCAGGATATAAATTCGTTGGTGTGAATGCATACTCCAGGAATACAGGCTGGGCTATGCTGCTGGCAGAATATATTACCAGCCAGAACAGCCAGGAAGCTATCGGTGTTGCTACAGGTGAGGGACCTTCTAACCTGAATGCAGCAGCTTCTGATAAAATCGCGTCAGCTCCAGCCCTTGCAGCCCTTGCACAACAGTCTGCCTATGCAGATCTGCAAAGAGTCGGCAATGCATACTGGGACCCGGCTGCAACTTTGGGTCAGGCGCTGGCAGAAGGCAATTATACAGATGTACAGTCACTTCTGGATGAAGCAGTAGAGGGTATCACACAACCAGTTACAAATTAAGGATGCGATCTCATGAAGAAATTATTGGAAATATGTAAGAATGGAGATGCCGCAACGCGGCTCTCCATGATTATTATGGGAGCAGGCTATTGCGCCAGAGGACAATATGCCAAGGGAATTATTATGACGGTGATAGAAATTTTGTTCTTTCTATTCACTTTTCGTTTCTCCTGGCAGTATATCTGTAAATTAAATACGCTGGGGACAGTGCAGAGAGAAGAATATCTGGATCTGACGACATTGCAAAAGACAGTGAATGATTATGATAATTCCCTGTTGATTCTTTTGTGCGGTATTATTGGAATTCTGTTTATCCTTGCTTTTATTGCACTGTATATCAGTAATCTAAGGGCAGTTTATGAATTACAGAAGCAGGCATCAGAAGGCAGGCATATTAATTCATTCAGGGAAGACTGCAAAGAGCTGATCAACGCTAAATTTCATATTACACTGCTTACTCTGCCAAGTATAGGTGTACTTCTGGTCAATATCATTCCTATCCTGTTCATGATAGCCATTGCCTTTACCAATTATGACATGAATCATCAGCCTCCTACATATCTGTTTACCTGGGTGGGACTGGATAATTTCAGGGAATTGTTTACTTCCACATCAACAGTTACGTTTGGTTATGCATTTATCAGGATTCTGGTCTGGACGCTGATCTGGGCATTTCTTGCTACTTTTACGACCTATTTTGGTGGAATCCTGCTTGCAAAACTCATTAATGACAGGACTGTAAGGTGGAAAAAGATGTGGAGAAGCCTGTTTGTCGTGACCATAGCGATCCCACAGTTCGTCACTTTATTGTTGGTTGGCAAGATGTTTGGAGATTACGGTATTGTCAACAGTATCTGCAACAAGATTGGCTTGACGCAGGTGTTGCAGAACCTTGGACTGGTTGGGAAAGGGCTTTCTTATATTCCCTTTTTATCAAAGCCTGGCTGGGTGCATGTCATGATCGTGTTAATCAATATTTGGGTGGGTGTACCATATCAGATGCTGAGTGCGACAGGAATCCTTCTCAATATTCCAGAGGAACAGCTGGAGAGTGCAAGGATTGACGGCGCCAATGAAGCACAGATTTTCCGTAAGATTACGATGCCGTATATGCTGTTCGTGACAGGACCTTCGTTGATTACAGCTTTCATCGGTAATATCAATAATTTTAATGTGATATATCTTCTGACCAGTGACTATGTAACGGGCAATATGCGTTATGCCAATTCCAATGCAAAAGAAGTAGATCTGCTGGTGACGTGGCTCTTTACATTAACGAATGACTATTCCAATTATAAGATGGCATCAGTTATTGGTATATGCGTTTTTGTACTATGTGCGGTATTTACTTTGATTGGATTTACCAGAATGATTGCCGGTAATAGAGAGGAGGAATTCCAGTAAATGAAAAGAAAATGCAAAATAATCGGAAAACATCTTCTGCTGGCTTTTCTCGCCTTTATATGGCTGATTCCAATTATCTGGTTATTTGTCACTTCGCTGAGCGGCTATAAGGGCATCAATACTATGCATTTTTTCCCAACCAAATGGACCTGGGATAATTATGCGCAGCTGTTCTTCAGACCGGATACGGTGGCGGATTTTCCAGCGTGGTTTCGCAATTCCATGATAATAGGCTGCTGTACATGCATCATTTCTACCTTTTTTGTTCTGATGGTGGCGTATGCGATGAGCTGCATGCGTTTCCCAATGCGTAAACCGCTTATGAGTTTTGCGATTATCCTGAATATGTTTCCGGGAGTATTGTCCATGATCGCCATCTTCTTTGTCATGAAGCTGATAGGGCTGACAGACAGTATGCTGGGACTTATCATCATATATTCAGCGGGTTCAGGACTTGGTTATCTGATATGTAAAGGCTTTTTTGATACGATACCGGCATCGCTTAGAGAGTCTGCAACACTGGAAGGCGCCTCACAGTTATGTATTTTTACCAGAATCGTGATTCCACTGTCCAAACCTATCATTGTATACACGGTTATTAATTCTTTCCTGACGCCGTGGATGGATTTTGTTATGGCAAAGCTTATGATCCGTTCCAAGAATCCTACAGACTGGACGGTTGCCATGGGGCTTTTTAATCTGGTGCAGAGAACGCTGGTAGGGGATTACTTCTCCGTATTCTGTGCAGGCGGTATTATTGTAGCAATTCCAATCTCCATTCTGTTTCTGCTGATGCAGAAGTTCTATGTTGATGGAATTACAGGTGGAGCGGTGAAAGGATAGGATATGAAGAAGGAAGCGATTTTACATATACCTCTTTCGCAGTATGCATATGCAACTGGGGAAAAAGACATTACAATCAGGCTGCGTGCAGCAAAGGGAGATCTGTGCGGCTGTCAGCTTTATTATGGAGACCGGGTAGACCAAAATCCAGTAATCAGAATGACAAAGATAAAAATGACACTTGTGTCAAGTGATGACTTGTTTGACTATTATGAAACCAGACTTAACAATATTTATCCGAGACTGTGTTATTACTTTGCATTGGAAGATGGCTCCCAGAGACAATACTATTATGAAAGAGGATTCTGCACACAGATAGGCTGCAACAGAACAGAGTATTTTCAGTTCCCGTATATCCGCAGAGAGGACATTATCACTCCGCTGGTATGGGCACAGGATATGATCATGTATCAGATATTTCCAGACAGCTTTGCTACGGAAAAAGACAGCATTGTTAAAATGGCGAAATCTATTGAGACAGGGGATGGCATGATATCTGCTAACAGACTGGGTGGAACCATACAGGGAATCAGCGAAAATATAGAGTATATCAGAGACCTTGGAATCAATTGCATCTATCTGAATCCGGTGTTCATGGCAAATTCCTATCACAAATACGATACGGCTGATTATTTTATGGTCGATGCCTGTATGGGAACGCTGGAAGAGCTTAAAGAAATGGTTGCCATTTGTCATAAGAACCACATCAGAGTAATTCTGGATGGAGTATTTAATCACTGTGGACCGGATTTCTTTGCTTTCAGGGATGTATTGACATATGGCAGCAAGTCACGGTATTATGACTGGTTCTATGATATGCCGGAGCCGGTATGTTATAAAGACCCGCCGGATTATGCGGCTTTTGCCTATGTAAAAGAGATGCCTAAGCTCAACACTTCCAATCCACAGCTTGAGAAATATCTGATAGACGTAGGAACATACTGGATCAGGGAAGCGGATATTGACGGATGGCGGCTGGATGTGGCAAATGAGGTGAACCATGATTTCTGGAGGCATTTCAAGACAGCTGTAAAAGCCGTAAAACCCCAGTTCTTCCTGATTGGAGAGATATGGGAGGATGCCGGAGTATGGCTTCTTGGAGATCAGTTTGATTCGACTATGAATTATCGGTTTTCTTATCTGTGCAAGGATTTCTTCGCAACGAGGACTATGACGGTATCAGAATTTGATGCGCAGATGCATAAGATGATTATGAGATATCCAGAGCAGGTGAGTCTGGTACAGATGAATTTTCTTGATACACATGATGTTCCACGTTTTCTCTCCTATTGTGAGGGAGACAGGAGACGGTTGAGGCTGGCATATTTTTATCTTTTTATGGGATATGGAGTTCCCTCGGTATTCTATGGGGATGAATATTATATTGAAGGAGAGACAGAGAATGCATATCGTAGTCCTATGCCCTGGGGCAGTCAGGATAATTGCTATGATATTTTGCGGGAATATGCACAGATCAGAAGGGAACACAGTGCAATCCGTAATGGGGCATATAGAACGGTATTGTGTCAGGATGAGAAGGGCTTATATCTGTTCCTGAGAGAAAACGAACAGGAGAAAATACTGATTGCCTTGAATAATTCGGATGAAGAACAGGAGATATCAGATAAAGCATGGAGAATCCCACCAATGCAGGGAGACATTAGAATATTGTAGAGCTGGTATATAGAGGGCGCACTGAAAGGTGTGCCTTTTCATATTCTATTCATATAAGGCAATCTATGTATGCAGAATGGAGAAAGGATATGGACTATGGGGCAAAAGAGGCATCCTGTATTCCACAGGTGACACTCAGGGATCCAAGGCTGACAGGACAGGGGGTGTTAATTGCCATTTTAGACAGTGGGATTGACTATTTTTTAACAGAATTTCAAAATGCAGATGGAACAACCCGTATTCTGACATTATGGGATCAATCAGCGACTCCAGATGTTGAACGCAACCGACTGCCTCCTGAGGGGTATACAGAAGGGGTATTGTATACAAGAGACGAAATTAACGAAGCTTTGGCAGCAGGCAGCAGACAGGCAGGACTTGCCATTGTGCCACAGCAGGATATATCAGGACATGGGACAGCAGTAGCTGCCCTGGCAGCCGGTTCCCAGTCAGGTGTGGCAACGCAGGCACAGCTTGTTATTGTGAAGCTGGGGAATCCTCTGGCTGAGTCTTTTCCAAGAACCACACAATTGATGAGAGGTATCTCCTATGTAGTAAATCTGGGAGTAGAATTAAATATGCCTGTGGTCGTGAATCTCAGCTTTGGCAATACGTATGGAGATCACCGTGGGGAATCTCTGCTTGAAAGATTCATAGACAATGCTTCGGAGATAGGCAGAAATACCATTATAATAGGAAGTGGGAATGAAGGGGCTTCCAATGGACACACCGCAGGAATTGCCCTTACACAGAAGAGTATAGAGCTGGCAGTAGCAGCATATGAAACAGGGTTGAGTATTCAGATCTGGAAACATCCTAATGATGATTTTGGACTGATGGTACAGTCACCGGGAGGAGAGGAAGTGCAGCTGGAGACCGGAAGAATAGCTACGATAAGAAGGACTCTGGAACAGACACAGCTGTTGTGCTACATTGGAGAACCCTTGCCTTATTCAGTGAATCAGGAGATCTATATTGATATGATCCCCGTGGGCAGATATATCAATGAAGGAGTATGGAATCTGGTATTGACGCCCCGAAATGTGGTGACAGGGGAGTATCGGATGTATCTGCCAAGCTATGCGGCAAGGAATACAGGAACCGGCTTTTTCCTGCCAACCCCGGAGGTAACGCTGACGATTCCATCTACTTCACTCAGGGCGATTACTGTGGGCGCTTATGACACCAGAACTTCAGCGTATGCGGATTTCTCAGGCAGAGGGTATGTATATCGTTATGAAGAAGGGCGTGCGGGCGAGGATGGACTGCCTTTTGGAACAGCATTCAGCAAGCCGGATATCGTTGCTCCCGGAGTGAATCTGACTGTGCCAATACCGGATGGTGGTACGCAGCAGGTGTCAGGAACTTCCTTCGCAACCCCTATAGTCAGCGGCAGCGCAGCACTCCTGATGGAATGGGGCATAGTCAGAGGCAACGATCCCTACCTGTATGGACAGAAATTCAAGGCATATCTGATCAATGGAGCAAAGAAACTGCCAGGTTTTGGCAGATATCCTAATGATATGGTGGGATGGGGGGCATTGTGCGTAGCGGATAGTTTACCTTGAATCTCATATGAATTGCATGTTATAATTGATATAAGACAATTAATGAAAAATGCATATAGACATATAGAATAGAAGGGGAATTATAAATATGCTGAATATAGCTTTTTGCGATGATGACCAGGAGATTTTGAACCAATTGCAAAACCTTCTGGATCAGTATCGTAAAGATAAAAATGTGTCAATCCAATGCCTGGCATTTCAGAGCCCACTGGAACTGTTGGCGCAGATTGAGGCAGGGGTACGATTTGACATTTTGTTTCTGGATGTCATTATGCCTGGTGAAAATGGAATCCATGTGGCAGGAGAAATCAGACAGTATGATGAGACTGTGAAGATAATTTTTCTGACATCATCTGCAGAATTTGCAGTGCAATCCTATACGGTAGGTGCATATTTCTATCAGCTCAAGCCTATCTGGGCAGAGAGCTTCTTTCGACTGATGGATTCGGTTACTTCAGAATGTGAGAAAGAACAGGAGAATGCTCTGGTGCTGTGCTGTAAGAGCGGTATTACCAGAATTAATCTGAACAAGCTGGAGTATTGTGAGATAATAGGACGTACCCTGACATTTCATCTGGAGAACGGACAGGTGCTGGAGAGCAGCGGCAGTCTGGATGAGCTGAGCAGTCAGTTGGCACCATACCATAATTTCCTTCGTCCGCACAGATCATTTCTGATCAATATGGAATACATACAGAATATATCAAACAGGGCAATCACAATGACAAGTCATGCACAGATTCCTGTTCCACACGGAAAATGCTCCGATATTAAGAATGTATATCTGGAGTACGTATTTGACAGAAAGCAGGTTGTTATATCATGACAGATGTTATTTATTTATTGAACAGTGCTTCGGTAGGAATCTTTGGCATGATATTATCTGCATCTTTTTGTGATATTGTCTGGACGAAGCGCAAACGTATCAGTCTTGTGGTAAGTATGTTTATGATTCTGCTGATTCAGGCAATTATCTATCAGCAGACAAGCTCTGATATGGTCAGGTATCTCTACCCGCTTATTACGCACGCGCCATTGGCAGTAGTGCTTTGTATTATGAATCGAGAATGGCTGTGGCCGACCATTTCAGTCCTGACAGCGTATCTGTGCTGTCAGCTAAGAAGATGGATTGCGCTGGCAATCGTTGCAGTGCTCCCGGAAATCTATGCAGGACAGGACATGGCTGAATTAATCGTGACTTTTCCTCTGTTACTGTTTCTGATATGGTTCGTATCGCCCTCGGTGCGTACGCTTGCCCGGGAAACGAAGAAGCTTCAGTTCCAATTTGGAGTGATTCCCCTGTTAGGATATGGATTTGATTACCTGACACGTATTTACACGGATTCTTTGTCAAAAGGCACGACTCTTGCAGTAGAATTTATGCCCTTTGTATGCAGTGGTGCGTATCTGTTCTTTGTACTGCGTACCTCCAGGGAGAAGAAAATCCGCAATGAGCTGGAACAGACGCAGGGAATATTGAATCTACAGGTCGCACAGGCAGTCAGAGAGATAGACTCCTTGCGGGAATCACAGAAGAGTGCCAGTACCTATCGTCATGATCTGCGTCATCATATGCAATATCTGTTAGCCTGCATGGAAAATGACAAACTGGATCAGGCAAAGAATTATATTCATGAAGTCTGCTCAGAAATTGATGCTTACAAAGTTCAAAATTATTGTGAGAATGAAACAGCCAATCTGATTTTGTCGGCTTTTGCTGATAAAGCACATAAGCAGGACATATCAATGGAGATAAAGGCACAGATTCCAACCATGCTCGCTGTATCGGAGAGTGATTTGTGTGTGTTATTGTCCAATGCGCTGGAAAATGCATTACATGCCTGTATGCAGGTGCAGGCAAAAGGATTGCCGGCGACCATAGATGTTATGGCATATCAGCAGAAGGATACTTTTTTCATCCAGATCAGGAATTCCTGTGAGGAAAATGTGGAATTTGTAAATGAAATTCCAGTGACCAGACGGGCGGGACATGGAATCGGTGTACGTAGTATATGTGCAGTCGTAGAGCGTTATGGGGGACTTTATTCCTTCAGTGCTGAGAATGGACAGTTTATTTTAAGAATTTCATTATAAAATATATTGTCAGAATATTGACGATGTTTATTGAAAAATATAAAATCAGATATGTGGAAACTTAATACTTAAAAAGGGGATAGGAAAAATGAACGATGAGAAGAAAAAAGATATGAATCGTAAACTTGTGGTTGCCGCGATCCTGGCATTTGCACCGGAACTGATCTGTCAGATTATTATTCTGGAGCTTTTACAAAAGGGAATTATTGGAACTACAGTTGCACTGCTTTTAACAATTGCGGCAGTGGGTGTTGTTTTTGCAATGATAGTTGTATTGCTGAAAGAACTGATGCTTCCAATCAGGGCAGCTATGGCAGGAGAGGATATAAGCCAGTCTGACAGTAAGATTGCACAGAAGACACAGAAAATGGCAGCACGTCAGGATGAACTGGGAGAGATCGTCAGAGCTGTACAGAGTACATTTGGCGGCTTCACCAATACAATTGCCATGATTAAGAAAGCGACAGAAGAGTTGGCAGCCGTTTCAGAAGAATTTTCACAGACCTTTGATTCTATGGAACAGGTGGTTATGAACACCAGTACGGCAGTAGGAACAATTACTTCCAATACCTCTGTGCAGGCTGAAAAAACACTGGACATTAAAACGAAGACAGATTCCATTGCAGTAGCAATTGATCATATTCTGGAAAATGTTAATGCTTTGACAACAAGTGCACAGGCTGTCATCGAATGTAATCAGTCAGCAGCACAGATCATAGAAGAGCTGATCAGGATCAGTAATGATAATGGTGAGTCTATCGAAGCAGTTCGTGACCAGACAGAGAAAACGAATCAGTCAGTACAGGAGATTCGTACAGTAACGGAGATTATTGCAGGTATTTCCAATCAGACCAATCTGCTGGCATTGAATGCAAGTATTGAGGCTGCAAGAGCAGGAGAGAATGGTAAGGGATTCGCGGTTGTAGCAGAAGAAATCCGTACTTTGGCAGATCAGTCAAGACAGTCAACAGAACAGATCAATAAGATCGTTAATGATCTGATTCAGAATTCGAGCATCAGTGTTGAAATTACAAATAAAGTATCTGAGGCATTCAGCAAGCAGGATGAAAAGATGCGTGATACCAAGGAAATTTTCACAAATCTCAATAGTGAGATTAACAGGGTAAGTTCTGCAATAGACGGCATTGGCACAGAAGTTTCTGATCTGGAGCAGCACAAGAATGTGATTGCAACGAGCGTAGACAGCCTTACAACTTTTGCTGAGCAGAATGCAGATTATGGAACCGATGTAAGTCATGATATGAATGATCTGGAGACAGCGATGGCATCCTGTAAGGACACTACTTCCAAAGTAGTTGGAGTATCAGAAGAACTGGTAGGAGAAATTCAGAAATTCCAGAAGATTCGTCTGGGGAAATAAAATTTTTTACAGTAAAAAACAGGGTAAAACCTGTTTTTTTTATGCAGTAAACATAATTTGCCTGTCGATTCAATGCATTTTGCGGTCGATTCATGACAGAGTCCACAATTATCTGTCAAAGTGCGTTACAATACATGCATACAAACAAATAAGAACCCGAAAGCGGGAAAGGAGAAATAAGTTATGAAAAAGAAATTAGTTAGTTTGATGTTAAGTGGTATGTTGGTATTGTCATTAGCAGCCTGTGGCGGCGAGGATGCAACAGCAGACAGCACAGCAACTACACAGGTAGAAGCCAGTGTTACAACAGATACTGTAGCAGAAGCAACAGACGATAGTGAAGGTGTTTTGTATGAGCTGCCAATGGTGGAGATACCTGACCTGGCAGATACGACCTGGGATTTTGCAGGCGGTATGATTGATGGTACAGAGATGACAGAGGATGAGTTTAATACAGCATTGTCATCTACTTATGGTGGACAGCTTTCCTTTGTATTTGATGGAAATGGAAATGCACAGATGGTACAGGGCGGAGGTTCTCTCAATGGAACCTATGAGGTCAGAGATGACGGACTTGTAGCAGTAGTTTTTGATAATAATGGAAGTAATCTGATATATGCGTGCTTCTTCACAGACATGGATGGATTAACGATGATAGCTCTTTCTGATGATACAGGAGATAATGGAGTTTATTTCGTAGAGCGTTAATTGAAAGGAGCACTGCATGGAAATTCTGATTATTGTTATTCTGCTGATTGCATTATTTTCTTTTTGGGTGATTTCAACCCAACGCAGACTGACAGTAATGAATGAAAATGTTGAAAGTGCCATAAATCAGATTGGGGTACAGCTTTCTTCACGCTATGATATGTTGGTAGCTACTTTGAATCAGACAAAAGACTATGATGTCCGTACGGCATGTAATCTGATTGCAAAGGTGAACTTTCACAGATGCGTCATTACATCAGCATCTACAACAGGTGAAGTCATGGAGCAGGAAAAGATGATTCAATCTGTACTGGAGGAACTGGAGGAGCTGGTCAGACAGCATCCCGAGATAAAAGAGAATGAGAATTACAGTAAATTCATGGAAGCTGTAGACAGCTATGGACGGATGTTGCAGACCAGTACTCTGATCTATAATGATTCTGTTACCAAATTCAACAGAGCTGTCTGTATGATGCCTGCAAAACTGATTGCGGGCGTCATGGGATTCCAACAGTGCAGTTATCTGGAAAATATCAGATGTAAGTAATTGTGAAACGGGTATAAAGCATGGCACGAATTGTACAGCTTTCACAATGCAACACAGGCCGCTCTCGCTACGCTGCAGCTCGTAGCAGTACATAAGGCGCTAAAGCACAGCGCCTAAGTACTGACGGCTGCACAGTGCCTGCTTATACATTTGTGAAAGCTGGACAATTCTGTATACATAAAATTGCGTTTCGCAGATACCTGGTATGGGATGAATAAGAAGGGAGAGGGGAAGCATGAAAAGGAAGAAATGGTTGGCGTTAGGACTTACTGCTGCACTTGTCATGTCACCGGTTACGGGTGTATATGCGCAGGAGGAGAATACCAGTGGAATAGAGAATACAACTGTTAAGGATGCTAAGAGCATAATTAAGGGTGATGCATTATCCACCAGTGGTGATGAAGATCCGGCAGTGGTCAGCGAAGAAGGAGAAACTATCACAGTTGAGGGTAATGTAACAACGACAGGTGATGCAAGTGAGGGTGTAATTGGGGAGAATGACTCCAATATCACAGTCAACGGAGATATTACAACATCCGGTGGTTCCATTAAGGGTAAGGATGAAAATGGAGAATACTGGAGGTCATCCGATGGCGTAATAGCGAATGGTGCAACAGTAAAAGTAAATGGAGATATAACCGTAAGTGGTACAGGAAGTGCCGGAGTCAGTGCTAATAACAATGCTACAGTAGAAGTTACCGGCAATGTGGAAGCAAAAGGTGATAACCAGACTCATGAAGGACAAACAGGTGGTACTTATATTGATGACTGGGCAGATGGAGTAGAGGCAGACAATGGATCCAAAGTAACTGTAGGTGGTAATGTCACTTCAAAAAAGGGAATGGCTATTGATTCCCATGGCTCAGAGGTAACTGTAAAGGGTGATGTACATTCTGAAGAAGAATCTGCAATCAATGCCAGAGAAGGCAGTACCATCACAATTGATGGAAGTGTATCTTCCAATGCTGGGATAACTTTAGGCGGCATAATAGAAACGACTGAAAGTACTATTAAAATCACCGAGGACGTTACAGCTAAGAACGCCTGGGGGATATTAGCTGGGCCAGGAGCGGATATAGAAGTAGGTGGTAATGTATCATCTGAAAAAGAAGCTGTTTATATTACAGGAAATGGTGCATTGATTGTAGTAGATGGTAATGTCTATTCCACAAAAGGCTGTGCTATGGATGTGCTGGATCAGGCAGAAGCAACTGTAAAGGGTGATGTATCAGGAAATAAACTGGCAATCTGGATGGATAACCGCTCCAAGCTTCAGGTATTAGGAAAAATCAGCTCAAATGATGTAGGTATCCTTCTTAGTCTATATGGAGATCAGGGAACAGGCGAACTTGAGCTTGGTACAATAGATGCACAGACTGCTATTAGTATTAATTATGGAGAATATAAAGATATAGATACAATCCTGGCTGCTCTGCCTGAAATGACAGTTTACAAAATGAATGCAGATACTTTACTGCGTCTGTATACAGGAAGTGAAGGAATTTCACTGGATGATGAGAAGTCGTTAGCTGACAGAATTTTACAGGAAAAGCTCCAGTATGCGATTAGAAAACAGGATACCTCCAACGGTAAGATAAATATTGCAAATGAATTAACTAAAGCAAAGGAAGGTCAGACATTGACATTCAGTGTTGTCGCAAATGATGGCTATGAGGTTGACAGTGTAAGTGCAGGCGGAGAAAATATACCAGTAATCAAAAACGACAATGGTACTTATTCGATAACAGTACCAAAGGGCGGCGGTGTCAATATTTCTGCGATTTTCAAGTCAATTAAGCAGAATCAGACCCCGGATCCAACACCGAATCCAACACCAACTCCAGAACCTGAACCAACACCCGGTACAGTAACACCGTCAGCTACACAGCAAACATCCATACTGTCAGTTGCAGAGGATACAGAGATTGTAGTAATTCCACAGACCTGGTATTCTACGAAACAGCAGGAGTTCCAGCAGGTAGTCAATACGATTCCACAGAGCGGTGTCTGCATTTTGGAAGCAGATGACCTGATCAGCTTTAATCGTAAGACTTTTGCGGCATTCAGTAACAGAACAGATATAACATATGTTATAATATACAAATGGAACGGCAATACATATCAGACAGTGATTCCAGCCGGCTATCCGATAATGGATCTGTTGAATGAGGATGGATATTGTGGTTGTCTGTATCTGAATTCTGTATTTGGTTCTACTTTAATAGATTAAAGGAGAGAAAGTATTATGGGTTTATTTACGAATAATAAGAAGCTTTGTCCTGTATGTGGAAAGCCAACACCACGTCTTCTTGCCACATCAGTAGAGGGTATGCCTATCTGTAAGGAATGTGCAGCCAAGGTTGATCTGCCCTCCGGGTTAGTGGATAAGATGGATGTCAAGAGTTTCGTACAGTACGTGAATTACTATGATGATAATCAGGTGTTGCGGGATGTGTTCAAGGAGGATTACCGTTATGATTTCGGTTTCCTTAGTGGAGCGCTTGTATTGGACACAGCACACAGGCTGTTTCGTTTAAGCGGCGTAGATACATCCCTGGTCATGGAAGCCAATAATCTGAAGAATTTCAGGATTCTGGAAGATAATGCACCTTTGTTTGAAGGAGATGCCAATGGGTTGAAATGCCATACAAGCAAAGTACCTGAATGTGTAAAAGAGATGGAACCACAGATCGAACAGTTCATGAGAGAGCGACGCGACTATGAGTGGAGAGAAGAAAGACGGGAAGAGATGGAGAGACAGCAGAATGCCAACAGACCCAACCAGGCACTGCCGCCGGTGCTTAATTCTGATTCAGGCACTACCATAAGAATGTCAGAGCCAAGATTTAACACAGCAGGACCATTCCAGAACTTTGAAGTAGAGATTGTGTTAAAACACGCTTATTGGGGTTCTAAAAAATGGAAGGTCAAGGCTCCATCCTTTGACAAAGAGCATCCAAGTACGGATTCCTATTTGATTGATTACGAGACCAGCGTGGATAAAATGCGTGATCTGGCAGAACATCTGATGAGAATTGCGAACCCGGATGCGAAGGTTACATATGATAAGCAGGAAAAGGCACAGTCTGACGCAGTACCTGATGTTGCAGGACAGATAGCCAAGTACAAGGCATTGCTGGATTCAGGTGCGATTACACAGGAAGAGTTCACTGCATTGAAACAAAAGCTGATTGGATAATCAGAATAAAAAGGGGCACATTAGGAATTCCTAATGTGCCTCTCCATGTTCTTTCATAAATTGCACGAATTGGTCAACCGGTAATGGCTTGGAGAAATAATAGCCCTGAATGTCGGTACAATGTTCTACTTTCAGGAATTCTACCTGTTTGGCTGTCTCTACACCTTCGGCAGTAATGCTCATGCCAAGGCTTTGTGCCAGATGGGTAATGGAATGTAACAGCTTCTCTCCGTTGGAATCGCCGATATAATCAATCAGGCTCTTGTCAAGCTTAATGGTATCAAAATGCATGACATTCAGAGAAGAAAGAGAAGAGTAACCGCTTCCGAAATCATCCAGTAACAGGGTGAAGCCTGCATTGTGGAACTGAACGATCAGACTGGATATTTCCGAATTGTTGACCGTTGCACTTTCTGTAATCTCCAGGGGCAGATACTTGGCATCCAGATGATAGCTGTCAATGATATCTTTGTATTTCTGTACAATATTTCCAAAATAGAGACTGATGCGGGAAATATTAACTGACACAGGATAAAGTGTCATACCGGCATCCTGCCATTTACGCTGCTGTTCACATACAGCACGGAAGACATATTCATCAAGCGCAGCAATGCTTCCATTTTTCTCAAAAAGTGGAATGAATTTATTCGGCGGATACATACAGCCATTCGGCTTAATCCAGCGTATCAGCGCCTCTGCACCTAGCAGGTATCCGGTGTAAGGGTCGACCTTAGGCTGATACCAGACTTGAAATTCCTTATTCTGGATACCGTTCTCAAAATCATCTTCAATCTGGTGATTTTCGTTAATCTGTTCAATATCTAATTCATCATAGAAAGCGTAGTGTCTGGTGCGCAGTCCTTTTATCAGATGCTTAGCTTGTAAAGCCTTTCCATAAATCTGTTCAGGTTCCTTGTGATTGGAGGTCTCATATACACCCATCAATGTGAAAAGACGTGGAACATTTAATCTGACAGAGATAGACTCTAACTCCGTATTCAGTTTGTTAAGACGTTCCTCCACAATGACCTTGTCCTGTTCATTCATCAGGATAAAGAAACGGTCAGCACTGATTCTGGTGCATAGCTCATCAGGACGCAGATTGTTCTGTATAACGTTATATATTTCACAAAGTGTTTCGTCACCCTTTGCAATACCGCAGGTAGCATTGATGATTTTGAAGTTCTGTATATCCAGTGCTATGTAGAAAGCACAGCCATAATTATGCTTTTGAAGTTTTCCCTGAAAGGCTGCAAAGTTATAACCCCCCGTTAAGGAATCATGATAGGCAAGCTTCATCAGCTCTTTCTTATTGGAGCGGTAGAAGTACAGGTATAATATAATACTGCATAGAGAGATGGTTAATATGATAATAATAAGTCTGCGGACATAAGAATTGATTGGTTTTGCCAGATCCCAAAGAACCTGTTCAGGCACAATTGTCAGAAGATACCACTGTCTGTCCTCACGCTGATTATTCAGAGGTATCATACAGTAATAATACAGATCATCCTGATCATAATAGGAACCTACATAATCAGTTTTGCTTTGTATGCTTTCCCATAATACAGATATGTGGGCATCGGATTCGGTATTGTTTATCTTCAGGTAATCAATGAGATTATCAGCTTCCTGCATGTCGGCAGGTGCTTTATCAGACAGAGCGATAAAATCAGCATTCTGGTTGATGATACAGCTTATTCCTCTGTTGTCAAAGGAAGAAATGCTTACAAGTTTATTAAACTCGCTGGTGTGGTACGCAGCGAATATGACTCCGATTATCTCGTCATCTGCATCATAGATAGGAACATGGAATACGTTAATGGAATCTGTTCCTGATCCGGTAACATCTTTCAGTACGTTCGTGATTCCACCGAGTCCGTGCATACTCTCCTGATAAAAATCCCTGAAGGATAAATTCAGTACATAGCCGTCTGTAGTAGTGGCTAATCCCTGTGCATTAATGATGCCTATACGTTTGAAACCATAAGTGTCTGCACAGGACTTTAAACCAGGCATGAAGCGTTCCTGGTCACTTGGGAGATTTGTAATTCCATCGCTCAGACTGTTAAGAAGATTAAATTTGTCAGTAAGCTCTCTGGAGACTGCTAGAGCATTCTGAGTGGCTACATCTCTCAGATTCTGCTGTACTTCCTGAGTCAGAGTTTTTCTGATCAGAAAAGAACACCGAAATACTGCTGCAATAATCATAATGACAGCAGTTATCAGAATAATCAATGTATGGTTTGTCAGTTTTTTTGTAGTCATGTATATCCTTTGTAAATGCAGTTTAGAATAGTGATATTAATAGTTACATTAATTGAAAAAATATGCTTTTATAAGATAATTATACACTGTTTTCAAGAACTGGCAATCATTTTTCACGCTTTTTATCATATACCATTATCCTGTTGTAACATTTTGGCACTTATGGTAGGATTATGTGAGCAGAAAGGTAATGTTTTTGATGTCAGAAACATGCCTGGAAATGAGGATTAATATGGAAGAACATAAAAGAAGACCACGATATAAAGGAACACATCCCCGTAAGTTCGAGGAAAAATATAAGGAACTGAACCCGGAGAAATATGCGGATACAGTGGCAAAAGTAATCAGCAAGGGATCAACACCGGCGGGAATGCATATTTCCATTATGGTGAAGGAGATTCTGGATTTTTTACAGATACAGCCTGGGCAGAAGGGACTGGATGCCACCCTGGGATATGGTGGACATACCAGAAAGATGCTGGAACAGCTGCAGGAACAGGGACACCTCTATGGGTTGGATGTAGACCCCATTGAGATCGTGAAGACTACGCAGAGACTGCGGGATGCAGGATTTGGAGAGGATATCTTCACTTCTATACAGGAGAATTTTGCCAATATTGCCAAAGTAGCACAGGAGTATGGACCTTTTGATTTTATGCTGGCTGATCTTGGTGTCTCTTCTATGCAGATTGATAACCCGGAGCGTGGCTTTTCCTATAAGCTGGATGGACCACTGGACTTGAGACTGAATCCACAGAAAGGTGTAAGTGCTGCCGAAAGACTGACACAGGTGTCAGAAGATGAACTGATTGGTATGTTCATTGAGAATTCAGATGAACCCTATGCGAAACAGATTGCATCTGCCATTATGAAAGAAATGAAGAAAGGGCATGCGATTGATACAACCACGAAGCTTAGGGAAACCATTGAGACAGCACTGGCTTTTTTACCAGAGAATAAAGAGAAGAAGGATATTGTAAAGAAGAGCTGCCAGCGTGTTTTTCAGGCGCTGCGTATTGATGTGAACAGCGAATTTGAAGTGCTGGATCAGTTCTTATACAGTCTCCCGGATGTACTGGCGCCCAATGGCAGAGTCGCAATATTGACTTTTCACTCCGGAGAGGATAGGATGGTAAAGAAAGCATTCAAGCAATACTATAAGGAAGGAATTTTTTGTGAGATTGCAGAGGATGTGATCCGTCCAAGTGCAGAGGAATGCCGTAACAATGGCAGAGCCAGATCTACGAAGATGCGCTGGGCAGTGAAGAGATAGAAGTTACGTATTTTGATAAGAAGATGGCAATATGTAAGAAGCAGCCTGAAGAGAATCGTGATAAGCTGTAGATAAGTAACAGACTGTTACAGCAGTGATTAGAACGAAACGACAGGAGGCAACAGATATGACGACAATACAGGGACCGGCAGCACCCAAGGATCCGACCAGAAAGAGACCCTTCTTCTATATTATGCAGGAGAAGGAGATATTCGGTGCAAAACAGGCAGACGGCAGAGGCATTCAGTTTATTTATGAGAATGATAACAGGCTCATCAACAGTGCGCAGATAGCAGGAAATGTGACAGATGAAGAGATACTGGAGCTTCTAAAGACAACCGAAGGATTTCGTAAACTGGTGCACAGTATTGGTGTAACAGTTGATATTGTGACACCTGTGTCACAAACACAGAAGGTACGTTTTGCATTTCAGATGTATGGAAAGACGGATCCTTATGTATCGGGAACAACGCTTTATCTGGATACCTGGGGAGATGGCGCGGAGCGTATCCTGGAACTGGATAATGCAGTATGGTCGGAGGATGATAAAGAACCTGGACAGATTCGTTTTGAATTTCCTCAGAGCGGATTACAGGCAAGAGTCAGTGTCAGATTCTATCTACAGGATGGTTATACAGCACCACCGGTTGTAGAAGATGAAGCAGTAGATACAGACAGTCCTGCGTATAGACAGATGATAGAACGTTCCCTGATGCAGACCGGCAATATGTCCAGATTTGCGGCGGCAATTCATAAGGCGAAGCAGGGAGAAGATGTGACACTTGCCTACATTGGAGGCTCTATTACACAGGGAGCAGGTGCAATCCCCATTGATCACCAGAGTTATGCATATCGGTCATATCAGTCTTTTGCAGAACATTTTGGCACAGGCAGGAATGTGCATTTTGTAAAAGCCGGGGTCGGTGGTACACCCTCAGAGCTTGGAATGCTGCGTTTTGACAGGGATGTATTGAGAGATGGTACTGTCAAGCCGGATATTGTAGTGGTAGAATTTGCTGTGAACGATGAAGGCGATGAAACAAAAGGTGTATGTTATGAAAGTCTGGTTCGTAAGATTCTTGCATTGCCCTGGCATCCGGCAGTGGTATTGCTTTTTGCAGTGTTTGCATATGACTGGAATCTACAGGACCGGCTTGCGATTGTGGGCGAGACCTATGAATTGCCTATGGTCAGCATTAAGAATGCGGTCACACCGCAGTTTCGTCTGACCAGAGAAGAGGGTAGAGTATTATCAAAGAATCAGTTCTTTTATGATATATATCATCCCAGCAATATGGGACACCGTATCATGGCAGACTGCCTCATGAACCTGTGGGACAAGGCAGCAGCATATCAGGGAACAGATCATACAGATGAATTGTTAGACAGTCGTATTGCAATCCAGAACCAATGGGGAAAGGGCAGCGACTTTGAACAGGTGAAGCTTCTTGACAGGAAGCAGATTCCCCAGGGAGTCAGCATAAGCTGTGGGGCATATGACAGCATAGATACAGATCTTCAGAGAGTGGAGATGGATGACAGATTGGAACCTGTGGCACAGTTTCCAAATAACTGGTACAAAGAACATACAGAAAATGACACGTTTGTCATGAAAATAACCTGCAAGGCATTATTCCTGATCAATAAGGATTCTGCAGCCATTGATGTAGGAAAGGCAGATGTGTATGTGGATGGTAAATATAAACTGACTGCTGATCCGCATAAGAACGGATGGACGCATTGCAATCCTCTGCTGGTATTCAGCGAAGAACAGGCAGAAGAACATACGGTAGAGATTCGTATGGCAGCAGGAGACGAAGGAAAGAAATTTACCATACTGGGATTCGGGTATGTGCTATAGATAAATAAGACAGAAGGGCATGGTAAGCAGATTGGATACGAAGACAGAATTAGGAGCAATTAAGGAATTAAAGGCAGAATATCTGGAGCCGTTCATGCATCTTATGATGCAGTATGAATGTGCGATGTTGGAAGTACAGACGAAACTGGAAGTACTGAATAAGGAGCTTGCGCTGGTGAACAGCCGCAATCCTTTTGAATCCATCAAATCCAGATTGAAAAGTCCTGAGAGCATTTATGGTAAAATGCAGCGAAAAGGGATACCTTTTTCCATAGAAAATATAGAAAATAATCTGAATGATATTGCAGGAATCAGAGTAATCTGCTCCTTCCCGGAAGATATCTATAAGCTGGTAGAATGTCTGTTAAAGCAGGATGATATTATATTGATTGAGATGAAGGATTACATTAAGAATCCAAAGCCAAATGGATATAGAAGCCTGCACCTGATACTGGATATTCCCATATTCCTTACCGGGGAGAAGAAGCATATGCGTGTAGAGGTGCAGTTCCGTACGATTGCGATGGATTTCTGGGCAAGCCTTGAGCATAAGATGAAATACAAGAAAGACGTTGAGAATGCAGAGAGTATCTCAGAGGAGTTAAAATACTGTGCGGACCTTATTTGCCAGCTGGATAAGCGTATGCAGCAGATCCGCAACAGAATTGACAACAATACAATAAGTGATGTAACAGGAATTATCAAGACAGAAGAGTAGTCATATCCCGGTATTCCTTGGGTGACAGTCCGTATTCTTTTTTAAAAGCACGAAAGAATGCAGAATAGTCACTGAAACCATATAGTTCATATGTAGAGCTGATAGAGGCTCCGCTTGCGATTGCAGACCGACAGGCCTGCAATCTTTTTTTGCTGATATATTGATGGAGAGAAAGCCCAATCTTATCTTTGAAGGTGTGGGAAATATAATATTTACTCACAAAAAACTCTTTTTCCAGCCGCTCCAGGGATAAGTCTTCTTCCAGGTGATTGTTAATAAAATCACAGATAGCCAGATGTAATTCTTTCTCTGAGGAAGCCCCAGCCATGTGGCTGCGTTCATAGATCAGCCTGTTCAGATACAGAAGCAGAGAGTTGACCTGAAGGGCAATTTTGGCATCTCTGCCGAAGCGGTTGCTTTTTACCTCTTCGATCAGTTCGAATATCTGGGACTGGATGCGGTTGAAGGTGATGACATCATTGGAAAAGGAATAATTATGTGTCGTGGTCACATTCTGTAAGAGATAACCATAATCTAATGAAGACTCCATGAGGCGGTTGCAGTAATCGGTACTGATCCACAGAATGAAACGGCGGTATGGTGTTGTATGATCCAGAAATACCGGGTAGTGGGTCACATGTGGGGGAATCAGCAGAAAATCACCATTTTTGATATGGTATGTCTTATCCTCTACATGGATATCTACATTTCCTTCCAGAAAGAAGTAGAATTCATAATAATTATGTGTATGTGGACTGACTGCTTTCAGGGGCAGGTCACTGTAATAATAGACTTCAAAGTCCTCGGAATACATGAATTGCCTTGTACTAAAGGTGGTCTGGAGGTCTTTCTTCTGCATGGGGGTGTCCTTTCTGGGATTATGGAGTGGGACGAATCGGACAGATTGAACAATGCAACACAGGCACGCTCTCGCTACGCTGCAGCTCGTAGCGGGTACGTAAGTGCGCATGCGCCTGCGGCTGTGCACACTAAGTACCGACGGCTGCAGAGTGCCTGCTTCTGCATTGTTGAATCTGTCCGATTCTGTATCCGTAAATTGTGTGAAAGATACTGCGTCCATTTTCTCGTCGTACATACCATGTACGTACTGCGAAAATGTCATGGTATATCAAAAATCTATCTCAGAATGCTTCATTTAGAAGACTCCGAGAGTACATTTGAGTGGGAAGTTCTTTCGATTAAGTATAGTGTAGCATATTTTGCATGCAGAGGATAATATATTTTAAGTGCGAGCTGAGAAATCAGCATAGCTGATTTCCTCTAGCGAGCGGAGGAAACTCT
>CAVBMG010000044.1:0-26371 GCA_963596435.1 Agathobacter sp. | reverse complement strand
TATTTTGAGATTTTTATTAAATTTTCAAGGTACATTTGCTAACTTAATGACATTGTCACGTAGCGAGAGCGTGCCTGTGTTGCATTGTTAAACCGGGGCAATTCGTCCCTTTGCTGCAAGTCTTAAACTATCATCTATCTAAGCCACCACATCCTCAAACTGAGAATTATACAGATTCGCATAGAACCCATTGGCTGCCAGCAGTTCTTCATGATTCCCCTGCTCGATGATATCTCCATCCTTCATAACAAGAATCAGGTCAGCATCACGAATGGTAGAAAGTCTGTGCGCAATTACGAAACTCGTTCTGCCCTTCATCAGGTTATCCATAGCCTTCTGAATCTCAATCTCTGTTCTGGTATCTACTGATGAAGTTGCTTCATCCAGAATCAGAATCTTATTATCTGCAAGAATCGCTCTCGCAATCGTAAGAAGCTGCTTCTGTCCCTGAGATACATTACTTGCATCCTCATTAAGCTCCATCTGATATCCACCCGGCAGCGTCTTGATAAAATGATCCGCTCTTGCCGCTTTGGCTGCTGCAATGACCTCTTCATCTGTCGCATCCAGCCTGCCATAACGGATATTTTCCATGATCGTTCCCTTGAATAACCACGTATCCTGCAATACCATGCCAAAAGCATCTCTCAGCTCTCTACGGTTATAATCCTTAATATTGTGATCATTAAGAAGTATCTCTCCACTGTTCACATCATAGAATCTCATCAGCAGCTTGACCATTGTGGTCTTACCTGCACCAGTTGGACCAACAATCGCAATCTTCTGTCCAGGCTTGATATGAGCGCTGAAATCCTTGATAATGATCTGCTCCGGGTTATATCCGAAGTGTACGTGATCGAAGCTTACCTCGCCGGTAATAGCTGTAATATCCGCAGGATGTTCCACAATCTGATCTTCCTCTTCTTCCTCCAGGAATTCAAAGACACGCTCGGAAGCAGCAGACATGGACTGTACCATATTGATGACCTGTGCAATCTGCTGAATTGGCTGTGTGAAGTTCTTAACATACTGGATAAACGCCTGAATATCACCTATGGTAATCACATTTCGGATAGCCAGCAGACCTCCCGTCAATGCTACACAGGCATACCCCAGATTACCGACAAACATCATAATCGGCTGCATCATTCCTGACAGGAACTGAGACTTCCAGGCTGAATCATACAGTACTTTATTGGTCTTCTCGAACTCTTCTATCGTGCTCTGCTCTCTGTTAAAAGCCTTAATGACCAGATGTCCACCATATACCTCTTCCACCTGTCCATTGATATGACCCAGATATTCCTGCTGCATAATGAAGAATTTCTGTGATTTCTTCATGACCAGATTAATCAAAGCCATGGAAATAGGGAGAATGACCAGTGCGATCAGAGTCATAAGCGGAGAAATACTCAGCATCATGATCAGCACACCAATTAAAGTTGCCACGGATGTAATGATGGTTGTAATACTCTGATTCAATCCCTGTCCCAGTGTATCTACATCATTGGTGATACGGGATAAGACTTCACCATATGTCCTGCTCTCAAAATACTTCATTGGCATACGGTTGATCTTCTCTGAAATCTCCTTACGCAGCTGGTAACATACCTTCTGTGTAACACCGGTCATGATCCAGCCCTGAATGAAGCTGAACAATGCACTGCACAGATACAAGCCCAGAACAATTAACAGTATCGTTCCAATCCTGCCAAAATCAATGCTTCCTGTTCCCCTGATCTTATCCATCAGCCCTTCAGATAATGCAGTTGTTGCCTTACCTAATATCTTAGGTCCAATAACATTAAATACTGTAGAACAAGCCGCGCATATCATAACAATGAAAATGCCTATCTTATATTTGGAAATATACTTTGCCAGTTTCTTAACTGACTTCTTGAGATCCTTTGGCTTTTCTCCCGGCTGCATGCCACCATGTCCCATAGGACCTCTTCTACGCTGCGGGCGCTGTGTACTTGTTTCCTGATTACTCATGATCAGCCACCTCACTTTCTTCAAGTCCTAATTCTCTGGCAGATAACTGAGATTTTGCGATCTGCTGATATACTTCACATTCCTTTAATAACTGTTCGTGTGTGCCTTTTCCTACAATTCTGCCATCATCCAGTACCAGTATCTGCTCTGCATGCAGAATCGTACTGATTCTCTGCGCTACGATAATAACGGTGCTGTCCTTGACATTATCTGCCAGTGCCTTACGAAGTGCCGCATCGGTCTTGAGATCCAGTGCGGAGAAGCTGTCATCAAAGATAAAAATCCTTGGATTCTTGGCAATGGCTCTGGCGATTGCAAGACGCTGCTTCTGTCCACCTGATACATTCGTTCCGCCCTGTGAAATAGCAGTCTCATATTTATCATCTTTATTCTCAATAAATTCTGTTGCCTGCGCAATCTGTGCAGCCCTGGCAATCTCTTCCTCTGTTGCATTCTCTCTGCCAAACCGCAGGTTAGAAGCAATTGTTCCTGAGAAAAGGACACCCTTTTGCGGTACAAATCCAATCTCTTCACGCAGATCAGCCATTCTGATATCTCTGATATCTTTGCCGTCTACCGTGATCTTGCCCTCTGTCACATCATAGAGTCTTGGAATCAGGTTGACCAGTGTAGACTTACCACAGCCGGTACTTCCAATAATCGCTGTTGTCTTGCCCGGTTCTGCCACGAAATCAATATCGTGCAATACATCCTCCTGCGCCCCCGGATACTGGAAACTGACATGTTCAAAACGAACAACTCCGGTATGCTCTGTCATTTCCTGTGGTTCCTTTGCATCCTGAATAGAGGATTCTGTACGGATTACTTCGTCAATACGCTCTGCTGCCACTGCCGCACGTGGAAGCATAATAGACATCATTGTAAGCATCAGGAAAGACATAACAATCATCATCGCATAAGTGATAAAGGCTGTCATTGCACCGACCTGCATTGTACCCGCATCTATCTTGTGCGCACCAAACCATACGATACCTACCGTCAGTACATTCATGATCATCATCATACCAGGCATCATGAAGGTCATGACACGGTTGGTAAACAGCATAATCCTGGTCAGATCCTTATTGGCATCATCGAATCTCTCTTCTTCCTTCTTCTCACGTCCAAAAGCACGAATAACTGACAGTCCTGTCAGAATTTCTCTGGATACAAGATTGATACGGTCTACTAATTTCTGCATCAGTTTGAACTTGGGCATGGAGACTGACATCAGTACCATGACATAGCCAAGAATGACCAGAATCGCCAGAATGATGATCCAGCCCATACCTGCACCAGTCTTGATGACCTTCAATACACCACCAATACCAAGTATCGGCGCATATGCCACCATTCTAAGGAGCATGACAGACACCATCTGAATCTGCTGGATATCATTTGTGCTTCGAGTAATCAGAGATGCTGTAGAGAATTTATCCATTTCCGCATTGGAGAAGCCTACAACCTTCTTGAACACCTGATCTCTCAGGCTCATACCGATACCTGCTCCAACACGGGCTGCGAAGAACCCTACAAGAACTGTTACCACTCCCATCAGAAGTGCCATTCCTACCATCTTGAGTCCAGAAGTCACAAGATAGGTCTTCTGAATGTGGTCAACATCTACTCCTGCTGCCTTTTCCACAGAAACGGCATATGCAATTCCCATGGATTTCACCAGTGAGCTTCCCATGGTATCTATTGTGTCCGACATGGTATCACGCATAGTCAGAAGCTGTTCTCTGTCCACGACTCCACCTTGCAGCATTCCTGCAAAGACAGGACGTACATCCACACAGTTAACGGTTATTTTATTTCCATCTGTATCTTCTTTCTCCTGTTCAAAAGAAGTCAGCTGTACATGCAGCATCTCACCGAGCTGCTCTATACTGAGTGCATTTACCTGCTCCTCATCAAGCCCCATCTGCTGCGCCAGCATCTGCTTGAATGTATCTTCTTCCATGGCACGCATCTGATAATTCATAATCAGTGGAAGAGTCAGTTCTTCATCTGTCTCGTCAAGTTTCTTATCAGAGGTCTCCTGAAGTTCATAGTAATCTCCGTTCTCAGCATAGATACTGTTCCAGGTATCAATCTCCTCATCTGTCATAATGAACTGTGCAAGTTCATATTCCTCCCTGGTCATCTTGACCGGTACTACATGTTCTACACCACTGTTCTGAATCCCAACATCTATAATATTGGACGTATAGGCTGGCAGCGACAGATCGCACCATGCCTGAATGAACAGCAAAGCAACAATGATAATGACCGATTTCCAGTAAGGAAGCATATTTTTAAATATTTTGCTCATGCTCTTGTCCTTTCCATTTTCTAGCTTCTATTTCTTTCTCTGCAATATCATAAATGTTATCCATGTAATGAATGAGCCTCTCCATATCCTGCTCATTTAACTGTGACATGACTGCTACTCCATAATCATGCATGATCTGTTTGCTTTGTCTGGCTTTTTCCCCGCCTTTTGCCGTCAGTTCCACGTATGTGTTTCTTCTGTCCTTCTGATTGACAGTACGCACGACATAGCCCTTCTCTTCCAGCCCACGCAGCGTACGTGAAATCGCAGACGGAAGTACTTTTGCTTTGGCTGCCAGCTCTGATATGGTGATCTTACCATCCTCACCCATATCCATGATTACGCTCATCGTAATAAATTCCTGTTTGGTAATCCCCGGCATCATCGCACCAACGTTCAATTTACGAAATTGATGCATTGACCGGAATAATTCTTCATACATCTTCTCCATATGTATGTCTCCTTGTTGTAATTATTTAACATTGTTATATATTGCATGCGTTAAATAATAACTCCGTCAGGTATTCCTGTCAATGCATCTATTGTTTTTTAATATTTTGTTTATTTTTCTATTTATTTTCCTTCATCTTGGATACAAGCAGCGGTACTTCCGCAATCAGCATGGCGAACCATCCACATAAGTATGCAAAAGGCAAGGCTGCCATTCCAAGCTTACATACAAATACAAGGGGAATCGCTGCCAGCACTCGCACACCCATATTGATAAAGCTGCTCCAGAGTGTGACCTTCAAATCTCCGATTCCTCTGAAATAGCCCTGAATACCATTCGTTACAGCTGGTAACAGATACATCAGTGCAATCAGATGCAGGTACTGCACACCATGCCTTACGACCTCTTCATCATTTACAAACAAAAGCATCAATGGTCTGGCAAATACAAAGCAGATGATACATACGATAATTCCATATATGATCTCAATCTTCATACCACAGCGAAAGCCCTCTCTGACTCTCTCCTTCTTGCCTGCTCCTTCATTCTGCGCCAGCAGGGATGTCATGGCATGCGCAATGTTCTGCTCCGGTGTATAGGCGAAATCATCAATTCTGTTGACCGCTGCAAAAGCCGCCATCGCCGCAACACCCATGGTATTGACGATTGCCTGTATACCCAGCTTACCAAGCTGCACTGTCGCCTGCTGCATGGCACTGGTCCAGCCATACTGCACAGTGTGGTAAAATGCTTTCTTATCAAAGCGAAACCATCTCCTGCCCAGGCAAAGCACTGGAATCTTCTGCTTAATATAAAGAATACACAACAGACTGCTCAGTGCTTCACTGATAACTGTAGAGAGCGCGCATCCTTCGCTTCCCCAATGCAACACCACAACGAAAAACAAATCTCCTATAATATTAAATACAGAACTGATCATCAGAAAATACAATGGTGTCTTACTGTCTCCCATTGCCCTCAGCGCATTGGCAAAGAAATTATAGATAAAAGTAAAAATCAATCCCATAAGTATAATGCGCAGATATACCGTTGCTATGTGCATAATACTCTCATCAGTCTGCATGATACGAAGTAATGCAGGTGCTGCAATGATACTGATTATGGATATCAGCACTGAAAATATGATACCGCCAAGAAGAGTAGAACTCAGCTGCAACTCCAGCTTCTCATAGTCCTTCGCACCATACTGCATACTGATCAGCACACCGGCTCCCATACACAAGCCACTTACAAATAATATAATCAACGTCATCAATGGATTGCTGGTCCCTACTGCCGCCAGTGCATCCTCTCCTACGAATTTACCAACAATGATACTGTCCACGGCATTATACATCAGCTGAAACAGATTACCTAATACCAGTGGAATTGTAAATGAAATCAATAAGGGCGTGATTTTGCCCGTTGTCATATCCTTTGTCATAACCAAACATACCTTTCTATTATATTTCCTGTATTCTTCCTGCATTACTTTACTCTTTCCTTTTTTTCTTGTAAAGTCCCTTCCAGTCTTTCATTGTTATCTATTTCGTCATAAATAACAATTATTCTCGTAGATTTTTGTAGATTTCTGACTTTTTATGTTATATAATGTATATTGTGTTATTTTTGCCTACAATATAATTTACTTTATATCAAGGAAATACCTATTATTTATGCACTCCAAGAATCATTCGCTTCAAGAAAATTCCTGGAGTACATTATTACATGAAGGAGGATATCAAAATGGAAAAAGACAAAATTTTCCGCTATAACGACCAGTCAGAACGTTACAAGAGTATGAACAAAATCTATATTCTGGCTACAACTATTCTGTGGGTACAATTCATCATCTATTTGTTGCTGAAACTCAATTCCAACAGCATTGCATCTATCACAGCTTATAGTAATCTGGCTCTGATCGCTCTCTTTGCGATTGGTAATGTGGTCATTTTCGTACGTCAAAAAGGAGGCGCTCTCTTAAAGCGTGTTGTTATCTTCGATGTAGGAATTGAATTCCTGCTTCTTGGCATGCAGACTAATGCAGAATTCCTCTACTATGCTTTGATTGCAATTCTTGCACTGTTGATTCCCTACTATGACCGCAAACAGTTCAAAAATGCCTGTGCTTCTTATACGATACTCTACACAATTGTAGTAGCGATCCGAATCTTCAAGGGAATTTTCCAGGCTGATGTAGATGCCTTTTGCCGTGTTATCTGTGTCTATCTGCTGCTGTTCATCGTGTATAGAATAGGCACACTGACCAAGCTCTTCAGTGATGATGCCCTTGGTTCCGTAGCAGCCCAGAGTGAGAAACAGCAGGCGATGTTCGATGGCATTGTAGACATCTCCAAAATCATACAGAATGAGACAGCCAAGAGCAGCTCTCTTGTAGATGAACTGGTAAATGTTACCCAGACAGTAGCAGACAATATGAAAAATATCGCCACTGCTTCCCATACCACTTCACAGAATATCGAAGAACAGAACAACATGACCAGAAGTATTCAGACAGCTATCGAGACTACTGGTGAACACTCCAGACAAATGGTAAGTGTTGCCACTGAATCCAATGCAAGCATCCAGGAAAATATCAAGGTAATGGAAAGTCTGAAAGCACAGTCAGCACAGATTGCCTCTACCAACCATGAAGTGACTGCTTCCATGTCAAAATTACAGGAAAAGACTGCTGAGGTTGAAAATATTGCCGGTATGATTCTTAATATCTCCAGTCAGACCAATCTGTTGGCTTTGAATGCTTCTATTGAAAGTGCAAGAGCCGGTGAAGCTGGACGTGGATTTGCTGTTGTAGCAGATCAGATCAGACAGTTGGCAGAACAGACCAAACAGTCAACCGAAGAAATCACAAGAATTACTACTGAACTAAGCATGAATGCAAATGATGTCGTAAAATCCATTGAAAGCTCAATTGATGCAACCAACGACCAGAATGATAAGATTATCAGCGCTGCTGCTTCTTTTGAACAGCTCAATGCCAATATGGCTAAGTTAATTCAGGATATCGGTGCTATTGACCATCAGATCTCCGGTCTGTCCGAATCCAATAACCGTATTGTGGATAATATCTCCCAGCTGTCAGCTGCTACTCAGGAAGTAACTGCCAGTGCCGAGCAGGTAGAGCAGATGAGCGACGACAACTTAAATTATGCCAACGAAGTAAAAGACACTATTAATCAAATCGTTGACACTTCCAACGGATTAAAGAAATATCTCTAAACAACACAAACCCCGCCATATATCAAATGGCGGGGTTTGCTTATTAAGAAAGGAGCAGATACAGATATTCCTGTTCCAGAATCGAATCATCAAAATTCTCTTCCCAATATTCTGCCATGCCCTCTGCATTATGACCAATGATTCTGATGTAGAGTGAATAAAAAGTCTCTACTGTCTTCTCATCATATTCTCCCAGCAAGAAAACTGACATACGTGTCATAACATATTCCAGTACAATCGCCTGAAAGTTCTCCGTTAATTCTCCCAGATCGTCACTGACACAATCTGAGAATATCTCTGCTGCCATGACTCTCTGTGCCAGTCCGTCAAAGCATGCAAATCTCTGCTTATGTTCTTCCCAGGTATCGCATGCCTGCATCCGCAGCTTTGCAGCCATCTTCGTATCCGTCTCTGGATACCATCTGTCTACTGTATCTGCAAGCTCATACACATAGTCCCGATACATGGGCAGCTCTTTATAATATTCTGTTACATTCCAGAAGGTCTGACACAATTCCTCCATAACATCCTCTATTGGAGTCTGCATCTTCTCCCAGAATAATGCCTTTTCCCTCAGATTCTCAGGGTCTCCATAGACTTCCAGACAGTCATCCACGTTCTCCTCTGTATCGCAGTCCAGACATTCATGCAATAGAGAGAATCCAAGCATAATACACTCAACAAACGTAAATTCCTGATATACGCTCTCCCCCTGAATCATGGCAATCAACTGATTCCTGACTCTGTATTCCATGGGGAACTGAATCCCCTGCTCACAATCACCTGTTACCTGAAGTCCAAGACTCCCTTTCAGCCCCGTCAGCATATCCATAACAACCGGACATGCCCCGGATAGGGAATATTCAGCAATCAGTACCTGTTCTTTATCCTGTTCATCCAACTCTGTGATTTCATTTCTTTTGCGTGGAAAATGGGCACAGGTATCACACAGATACCCATCCCCATGTTTGATTACTAACTTGCATAAGCCCTGACTATCCAGTAACAGACAAGTCCCTGCATCATCAGTTGCCATTTCCCGTGGTGCTTCTTCCTCATCACGTGGAATGGTATATTCCATTAAATAAGCCGTATCCTCATGACTCTGCCATTTCTCGCAGGCTTTTCTATCTACCTTGATAGACCATCCCTGACAGCAGGTCATTGGACACTGATCCGCAATACAATGAAAATCATCATATATCTGCGTCTTAATCGTTATCATTTACATTCTCTCCGGTGCTGAGAAACCAAGCAGATCAATGCATGTCTCCAGAATATCTCTTGTCAGGACAAGAAGGCTGATATAACCTGCTTTCTTCGTCTCATCCTCTTCTGCCAGGATCTTTGTCTCATGATAGAAGCGGTTAAATGCATTGGCAAGATCATAAATATATGCGCAGATCTTATGTGGAGCCAGCTCTTCATATGCTGCTTCGAGGCTGGCATTGTACTTGGCAATCTCCATCATCAATGCTTTCTCAGAATCATTTACAGGTGTCTGGAAGGCATTCTCATCAATAGCAGCTCCTGATTCTTTGTATTTTGCAAGAATGGACTTGATACGTACAATTGTATACAGAATATAAGGACCTGTATCTCCTTCAAAGGAAGTAAATCTGTCCATATCAAAGATATAATCCTTGCTTGCCTGATTGGACAAGTCACCATATTTTAATGCAGCCAGAGCTACAATTCTTGCAGTCTCTTTTGCTTCTGCTTCATCGACTTCACGATTATCTGTAATCTTGCGCAGCATTTCGTCATTGATCTCCTGAATCAGAGTCTCCAGACGCATAACACCGCCGTCACGGGTCTTAAATGGCTTGCCATCCTTACCGTTCATTGTACCAAAGCCAATATGGACCAGCTTAGTCTCAGGTTTTACCAGCTTAGTCTTACGTGCACAGCGGAACACCTGCTCAAAATACAACTCCTGACGCTTATCTGTCAGATAGATCAGCTCATCAGGATGATTCTGCTCCATACGCATCATGATTGTTGCAAGATCTGTAGTATTGTACAGGGATGCACCGTCAGATTTTAAGATCATGCAGGGCGGTACTTCCTTGGTATCTGTCTCTTCTTTTACATCTACTACAAGAGCGCCATCGCTGACATAGGCATAGCCCTCTTTCTTCATATAGTCTACCATGCCCGGAATCAGATCATGTACTGTAGACTCGCCATTCCACAGATCGAATTCTACATTTAACTTCTCATAATTTCTCTTTAAATCTGTTACAGATACATTGATGATATGATTCCACAGTGCGCGGTATCCTCTCACGCCACTCTGTAATTTATAAGTACATGCCATGGAATCTTCCTTATACTGAGAATCTTCCTTGGAACGCTTGCTGGCAAACGGATAGATTTCTTCCAGCTCTGCGATGGTAAATGGCGGCTCTGTCGGGTATTCTCCTGTATAGCTTTCATCAAAATACACCAGATCAGGCTTACGGATATGAAGCTCGTTCATGATCAGACCCATTGGCTGTCCCCAGTCACCCAGATGGATATCACCTGTGATATGATGTCCCATGTATCTGACAATACGCTTGATACTCTCACCGATAACGCCTGAGCGAAGATGTCCTACATGAAGAGGCTTTGCTACGTTAGGTCCGCCGTAATCAATGACCATCTCCAAAGGAGTCTGTGCCTCTTCCAGACCAAACTTGTCAAAGCTACGCATTTCTTTTACATAATTGCCTACAAACTCTTTGCTCAGAGTAAAATTCAAGAAACCGGGTGCTACTGCATCTACTTTCTCAAATACCTGGCTGTCTGCCAGCTTCGCTGCCACATCATTTGCAATCATGATAGGGGCCTTCTTATATTTCTTGGCACCTGCCATGGCGCCATTGCACTGATATTCACATAAATCAGGTCTGTTAGAGATAGATACTTTACCCAGTTCTTTCTCGTAGCCTGCTGCTTCAAAAGCCTGCATTACTTCTTCAGAAATTAAATCCAGAATCTTTTTCATTTCTTATCTTTATCCTTTCTTCCACTTACGAACACCATTCAAAATCATGTATAAATATACTTTCTATTGTATACTTTTTATTGAATAGTTACCTTTTCTTATCATATATGCTTTTGAATCAGTGTGCAATAGATTTTTCAAGTTCTTTCCTTCTTCTGGTTCTCACGTTCTATTTTGGAATAGATGCATCCACAATAATCCTGTCTGTACAGGTCATATTCTGCTGATAATTCGATGGAACGCTTATATCCATTCTTTTTCTTAAAATCCGATACAAGCCATGGTATATGGTATTCACCGGATAATCTTTCTCCGATTTCATTAAGCTTTGCTGCATTTTTAAGCGGACTGATCGTCAGCGTAGTCGTAAAATAATCTGCACCCATATCTGCGGCAAGCTGTGCCGTCTTTCTAAGGCGCAGTTCATAACAGGCAAAGCATCTCTCTCCACCTTCATGGCACTGTTCCAGCCCTTTTGCAATCTGATAAAAAGCTTCTGTCTCATAATCACCTTCTATCACGTCTATCGGATAGTAAAGGTTCTGTGCATTGTATGCTGCAATCAGTCTCTTCTGTTCTGCCACACGTTTGCGGTATTCTTCTTCCATGGAAATATTCGGATTATAATAAAATACTGTGATCTTAAAATACTGTCTGAGATATTCCAGACAATAGCTGCTGCAGGGTGCGCAACAACTGTGCAGCAAAAGACTGGGTGTCTCTTTCTTTGCACTGAGCTGTTTGATTATTTTATCCAATTCCTTCTGATAATTACGTACTTGATCCATTCTGTTCTTTTGCTTACCTTTCTATTCTATACCTTTTTTATCTATGCCTTTTTATTCTATGTCTTTCCGCATCATTCCTGCATATCTGTCTGTTCATCCTCAGTCTCAGGATGAAGATACCGATGCACAGCCTCTACTAGAAGTTCAATATCAACAGGCTTAGTCAGATGCATTGTCATACCGGCACTTAGAGATTTCTGCACATCCTCAGAGAATGCATTGGCAGTCAGGGCAATAATCGGTATTGTCTCTGCTCTTGGATGAGAACTGCTGCGGATTGCCCTTGCAGCCTCATATCCGTTCATTCCCGGCATACGTATATCCATTAGTATCATATCATATTTATTCGGTTCTTCGTGTCTAAATTTGTAAACAGCCTGACATCCGTCCGTACAGATATCACATTCTGCACCTTCGAGCTGCAACAGATCCTCCAGTATCTCTGCATTTAACGGATTATCTTCCGCACAGAGTAAGCTGATTCCCACAAGCCGCCCAGCCTCCTGTTCCGCTATGCACTCTTGTGACGCATCTGCCTGCTTCTTATCAGCAATTCGGAAATCCAGAATCACCTCAAAACAGCTTCCTTTTCCCGGTGCACTTTCCACATGGATGCTTCCTCCCATCAAGTCTACCAGATTCTTTACGATTGTCATGCCAAGACCCGTGCCCTGTATGTAATCTGCCTGCATACTCTTTTCACGGCTGAAGGCTTCATAAATTCTCCCAAGATATTCCTCACTCATTCCAATTCCGTTGTCCTTTATGCGGAAGCATAATCTCGCATAATGTCCTGAGGTCTGTTCCAGCTCAGATACCTCCAGACGGACACAGCCGCCGTTTGGCGTGTATTTCAAGGCATTAGACAACAGATTGCCCAGAATCTGGATTACTCTGCCTTTATCTGCGCATATCCATTCATGCTGCAATTTCTGAATATTGATCACAAATGTCTGCTCCTTTGCTCTTGCCTGGACACCAAAAGCCACTCGAAGCCGTTCCAGTATGTCATGAATATTCATTTCTGTCATATTCATGACAAAAGTGCTGTTTTCGATCATGCTCATATCCAGAATATTATTTATAATTTCCAATAACTGCTGGCTTGATGCCTTGAGATTACTGATATATTCCTTAGCTGCGCCAGATTGCTGTGTATCATGTTCCAATAGACTGACCAGTCCTATTACTGCATTCATAGGTGTGCGGATATCATGTGATATGTTCATTAAAAACATACTTTTGGCATGATTGGCGCTCTGTGCTGCATGATAAGCTGTCTGCGCTGCCAGTACTGCATTAGACAGCTCTTTATTATATTTTTTCTCTGCCTCCAGAGCCTCTCTGTGCTGTAAATACATTGTATAAAATACAAAAAGTGAGCTGACCAGGACAAGCACACCCGAAAACAAAAGCACCATCTCATACGTGTTTCCATGCAGATACTTCATGCCATTTAATGTCTCAGGCAACTGGTTCTTGCGTCCTTCATAGAAAATCTCATTATTATAGCTGCTATATCTGTCTGAGAAAAAAACGACCCACAACAGCATGATTATCACAAAACATACATATGCGAAGATCATCTTCAGCCTGCTATTGCCTGAAAACAGAATTTTCTTTTCTTTCTTTTTCATAAGTGCATCCTTTTCCTTGTATGATATTCATTACGTACATTTAAGTATTATGCCGCATCATACATTTTGTCAATGCTGAAATGAACCGGGCAGGCGGTCTCAATATTGCATTTAATCATAAAACATGCTACAATTAATCGAATTTACAGAAAGAGGTCGATGACAAAAATATGTTGTGTATAGAGGAATTGACGCAAGAACATTTACAGGAATACATCACAAAACAAGAATTTATCATTTATTTACAGCCCCAGTATTCCGTTTCTGAGAATACGATTGTCGGAGCTGAGGCATTGGCAAGATGGATTCATGAGGGAGCTTATATTTCTCCGGGTGAGTTCATCCCTGCTCTTGAACAGAAAGGTCTGATAACACAACTCGACTGCTATCTGTGGGAATGCGTCTTCTCCTTACAAGCACACCGGCAGCAGAAAGGGCTTGCTCTGATACCGATTTCCATTAATATATCCCGAGAAGATTTCAGCAGAACTGATGTATATAAGACGCTGACTGCTTTGAGCAGGCAATATAACGTTGACCCTCAATATATCCACGTTGAAATTACCGAGTCTGCCTTTGTCAGTGACTCCAGGGCACTCTACAATTCTATCCACAAATTAAAATCCTTTGGTTTTATGATTCTGATTGACGACTTTGGAAGTGGTTATTCTGCACTCAATATTCTAAAGGACATTGAAGCAGATGTGATAAAGCTCGATATGAAGTTTTTTGACCTGACGGAAGAAAACAGCACCAAAGGACGCAGCATCATTGATTCTGTCATACAGATGGCACAGCTCTTAAAGCTTGGACTGATTGCAGAGGGTGTTGAAAATACAGAACAGCTGGACATTCTGAAGGAAACAGGCTGTAATATCATACAGGGATATTTCTTCTACCGTCCAATGAGTGAAGCTGATTTTAATACACTCTTAAATGGAATACAGAACAATACGCCGAACAAGCTTCCGGACATGAGTTCTTTTGGCAGAAAATGCTATGAAGAAAGCTTAAAGCTGACCATCAGCGGCAAATATGAGGATGCACTTACACTTGCCAAGCGTGCTGCAACGCAGATTGATCCGGAGACAGATGCCGGATTGTACTCCGAATTAGAAAATCTGACAGGAATTATCTATGGTGGAATTGGTAATGAAATGATGGCACTTGACCACTATCTTGCGGGGCTTAGCGTATCTGTCAGAAACGATATCACCATTGTAAGCAGCAAGATCTACAATAATATCGGTGCAGAATATCAGAAATTAAATGACCATGCGCATGCTAACAAATATTTTGAGCTTTCTCTAAAAGAACAGGAAAAAAATCCAAAAGCCAAGGGCTATGTGCTGCTTGCATACAAGACCAACCTGAACCTATGCATAGGATATACTGCTCTAAGAGAATATGAAAAAGCAGAAGAATACCTTAACCGTTCCTATACATATCTGGAAAATCCGGATGTTGCAGCATTTCGTTTTCATTATCTGACGATACAGAGTGAATTATATATGAAAACAGGCCGTGAGAAGGAAGTGCGCAGAAATTTCCCTGCACTGCTGAAAATGATACTGAATACCGAAGATGGCTTCAATATCTGGGATAACTTTGAGAGACTGGGCAATCTGGCTTTAGAGCTGAAGGAATATGCTGTCCTCAAACGTATAATCGACCGTATGGAGCAGGAATTTAAAGAACTTCCCGAAGAAATGATTGACCTAGATGTTCTGGTAGCTATTCAGGAGTTTCGTCTTGCATACTTTAGAGAAACCAAGGATATGGAAACACTGAGGCAGGAAGAGCATGCATATGTCAATCTGTGCAAGAGAATGTGTCAGCAGACCTGGAAGGACAGGGCAACCACTATTGATTATAAGATTCAGTTGAAGACAGAATATAATGAAGAAATCAGCCAGCGCAAGCTGATTGATACTGACCAGCTTACCGGAGCAGGCAGCCGCTATAAGCTGGAAAAGGATTACAAGCTGTTGCAGAAAAATTCTGTCGGAAACGATATCGGCATTGGAATTGGAATCATCAATCTGGATCATTTTAAAGAAGTCAACGATACTTATGGGCTTTTACAAGGCGACCGTTATCTGAAGGAAATCAGCCAGATTATCAGAAAAGCTGTCACAGGCTCAGGAGAAATCTACCGCTATGACGGAGATGAGTTTATCGTACTGTTAATAGATGTGGACGCTCATGCAGTAGAACGGATGGCTCAAAAGATTCGTAATGACACTGAGCATCATCAGCTTATCAATTATGCTTCTGACAAGAAGCTGCAAACTGTTTCACAGGGATATGTTGTCTTGAAACAGTTCGCAGATACGGATATCTGGCAGCTTCTTTCCTATGCAAATCGTCAGTTATTTTCTGTTAAGAGTAATGGCAGGCACGGCTACAAGATTCAGGATAAGACAAATTAATATACAAATATAATTACTGCAATATCCTGGCATATTCTAATATGTCAGGATTTTTTGCTGATATGCTGACATCCTTTACGGTCACTTCCAGCTGGCTCTCTGCAAGTCCACCAAGTGCCATTGCTGTGCAGACATCTGTTCCTTTTATATGCTCAAAGCAGATATCCGAGAATTCCGGAGCCTTATCTGAAACAGGAACTGCAGTACTGGATTCATAATTCATGCTGACCTGGATTGCCTCCTTCTGCACATCCTGCAGCTCTATATCAGAGAATCTCACGTCACGGATATAGCCACCACGTCCACGCATGGATTTTAATCGTATGCCCCGTTCTGTCCCTTGTATCCTGCAGTCATGTGCGTAAATGTCCTCCACGCCACCTGACATACCGCTTCCTATCGCAATGGCAGCATGGCCTCCTAAGAACAGGCAATTTCGGATTTCTACATGTTTACATGGTCTGTTCACACGCCAGCCGTCCTCATTCAGTCCTGAATTAATGGCGATACAGTCATCTCCCGTATGAAAAGTACAATGCTCGATTAACACATCTGTACAGGAATCAGGATTCAGTCCGTCCGTATTAGGTCCGTGACTCTTCACTGTGACATCCTTAACATGCACATGTTCGCAATATACCGGGTGAATTGTCCACTGTGGACCGTCCTCCATGACAAACTGCTCAAGCACAACGTTCTGACAGGAAATAAGCTGCAGGAAAGAGGGACGAAGCGCTGCATCCCTGGTTCCAAATACTCTCTCTTTGGGTGGGATATTCTTACTCTGGGCTTCACACAGGCAGGTCGCTGCAGCCTGCTGCAGCTTCTTCCAATGCCACCAGGCCGCACCATTTCCTTTAAAAGTCCCCTTGCCGGTTATCGTTATGTTTTCACAATCCTTTGCGTAGATAAATGGTTTGTAATTGTAACATTCTACGCCCTCCCATCTGGTAAATATAGGCGGAAGATAATCCTCCATACAATCACTAAAGCTGATTACACAGCCTTCCTCAACCTGAAGGGTAAGATTACTCTTTAATGTAAGCGGGCCGCTGGTCCACTCACCTGCAGGAACAATAACCCTGCCTCCCTTGGGGCAGCTGTCAATCGCTTCCTGAATTACTTTAGAATCCTTCTCTTTGTATTCGCATACTATACTCTTTTCGCACATCATATCCACATTCCTTCCTACTATATTAATACGCTCTATCTTATACCATCATAGTTAAAAGCATCGCACACAAGGGCAGTACCAGAATACTGATAAAGGTTGTTATAACCACTGCTCCTGCTGCCAGATCCTCATCATATCCAAACTGCACGGCAAAGACAGAAGTAATTGCTGCACAGGGACACGCCTCCAGAAGCAGTACAACTTCCGCTGCCATTCCCTTTACTCCCAACAGAGCAAACACCAGAAAACACGCTGTCGGAATCAGAATCATACGGATAAGTATGATACGAAATATCTCTTTGTTTCTGAACAGCTTGTCCGGTCTGCTCCCTGCTATCATCATTCCCGTGATGACCATGGACAGCGGCGTATTCATATTGCCTACAAGTTGTATCGGCTGACGGATTAGCTCCGGCAGCTGAATCCTGCCCAAGTACAGTATCAGTCCTATCAGCACTGACCAGAGCACCGGTGTCGTACAGATGCTGTGCAACACCTCTTTGGGACTTGCTTTTCCACTGACTATCGCATATCCTACTGTCCACAGCAGGATATTGAATACAGTCACATAAGCGCTTGCATACAGAAGTCCTTCTGCTCCAAACAATGCCTGTATCAGTGGAAATCCCATATACGCTGCATTGGAAAAGATACAGGCAAAACGCATGATTGGTGTATTTTTCTTTTCTTTTCCTTTTATCGTAAGTAATATTGTAATACCAAGTCCCAATCCCAGCAGAATCGCACTAAGTCCAAAGGACTGCAGAAGGTTCTGCAGAATCTCAGGGTCAAATTCTGTCAGATAGGAATTGATGACCATGGCTGGCACGACCAGATAAATCAAAAGGTCAGAAAATGCCTTCTTGGCTTCCATTTTCACGACACCTGACTTCACACATACAAAGCCTGCAAAAATCAGGAAAAATAAAACCATCACCTGTTTCGCTGTTATAACTGCTAATTCCATATAAATCCTCGTTTCTATATTTATTCATACCTATTCAGGTACATTGTTTCCTGCAATCCTGCTTAAAAAGCCTGAATGGCATCCGATGACAGGTCAGACATCAGGCTGTGGTATCCCTTCTGGGAATTACAAAGATGAGCCAGCACAGCCGTTGCTGCTGCTTCCCCATCTTCCTTTTTCATGGCTTCTGCTATACGGATGTGTTCCTCTATCGACTCCTGATAACGGCTTTTATACTGTACATTAGACAAATTGCGGATGCGTCTGGTCTGTGTCATCAGCTCATCCATCTGTTCGGACAGATAGCGGTTGCCTATGCTCTTCGCAAGAAATAGATGATATGAAGCATCTGCATCCTGATAACCGGGCAGTTCTTGCTCTCCCGGGAACTTCACATGCTCTGCATCCTCTTCTATCTGCTGCAGCTGCATTTGAAAGAAAGTACTCCATTTCTCCAGCTCCTCTTTATCCACACGTTTGGCTGCCAGCCGCATAATCTGAGGCTCGAGAATAAGACGTGCCTCGTAGAGCTGACGTATATCTTCCATGGATATGTAGGATATCATTGTTCCACGGCGCGGCATCACTACAAGAAGTCCCTCTCTTGCTAATTGCAATACCGCCTCACGTACCGGTGTACGGCTGACACCCAGCTGTGCAGCAAATACCTTTTCTTCAAATATTTCTCCTGGTCTGCGCTTTCCTGAGATAATCTCTTCCTTTAATATTGCGTATGCGTCTCCTGGCATTTCTACACTTCCTTTCACACTACATGATACCATCTCGTTTATTTGTGATACGCGTTTGATATACTACTGATATATCAGTCAGATTAACATACACTCATACAAAAGTCAAGCTATAGCACATATAATACGTACCATGATACCAATGGATTGCTTCGCACTATGTGCTCTCACAATCCCGGTATCTGTTTACTTCACCTTACAGTAATAACTCTCCAATTTATCCCTGCAATTTAAGAATACCTCACGCAGATTGGGGTCAAACTGTGTTCCCATCCCCTGCAGCATAATCTCCTTAGCCTCTTCAAAGCTCATCGACTCCTTATAGCATCTCTTGCTTACCAGTGCATCATAGACATCTGCAACTGCCATAATTCTGGCCTCTATAGGAATCATAGTACCAACCAGTCCCTCAGGATACCCCTTGCCATCCCATCTCTCGTGATGATATCTTGCAATATTGAACGCTGTGTCCACAAAATGCTGTTCCTCTACACCATCCAACAGGATATGAACCATCTCACCACTCTTTACGGAATGATTCTTCATAATTGTATACTCTTCCTGCGTGAGTCTGCCGGGTTTGCACAGAATCGAAGAATCAACAGATATCTTGCCAAGATCATGCAAGGGAGCTGACCGGATAATATCTTCTGCGAGCCGGGCATCCAGCTTCTTATTCTTGTCTTTCATAATTTCATTTATGATAATGCAGATAACATCACTTGTCCTCTTAACATGACCACCTGTATTGTTATCACGATTTTCAACAATATTAGCCAGACCCATGGTAATCTTTCGCTGCATGTCTACAATATTCGCTGTCTTATCTGCTACCTCGGCATTGAGTGTTTCGTTATAAGAAGTAATAATGTCTATTGCTCTCTGTTCCTCTGTCGCATCCCTGATATCAAATAAGTAGCCCTGAATCCTGCCATCCTTGTGGAAAGATATCTCTGTTATCTCACAGACACATATCATATCATCCATTCTGAATTTTCTGGATAATGTACCATCACTGTGATACTTTGTAATGATTTCCTGAAAAATCGGCTCATCCTCCGGCAGCTTCTCATCAATAACCTGATTTCTTAAAAATGGGAAAAATTCAAATGCCTTCTCGTTACAACTCATAAAGTTCAGCTTCGAATCCAGTGCTACATATCCTCTTCTGTCTGAATATTTCTGCTGACGTGATACAATGCCTGATATATCACGCAGATGCATCCTGTCATAATACAGTAAAATGCTGATTACAGAAAATGTATACAGATAAGGCAGTCCTGAGAAATCCACATCCATCAAAGTCTCTACTGCATATACGATAACAAAAAGTGCTGCTACTGTTGAATAATTGTAAAGCACCTTTTTGGAATAATTGCCTTTCTTCAGATATACAGCCGCAAGAATCCCTATGATGATGCAGATTACACTTATCAGATATATAACATGTACGATTTTTAGCGGTCCGGAAGTCATTTTTGTAACGCTTCCTGCATCTGTAACTGTTACTGTTATCGAGTTGTAATACAATTTAGTTCCAAAAGACAGCCAAACTATTACGCAATGAACCAATGCGGCTCCATACCCCAGCAGCTTCAACCATGCATTCACATGTATGTCAAAAGAATGAAGCATTGCAAAAACCGCTACCATAAGCAGTACCGTACTATCCAGATAAATAAAGCAGAATGCCATCTCCGCAGCCTGCGGTGTTGTTACCCTGGATTTCAGCCAGTAACCCAAAATGACTATAGGTATCAGCACTACTATTGTCCAGTCATAAATATTAACATTTTCATAATTCTTCGCTGCCATGAGTATCATGACAAAAATCGATACGAATAGACATATCCCAAATCCTGTCGTTGCCATTTATTTCATCTGCTCCCTGATAAATAATTCTGCAATTACCCGCAGTGTATAATCCTTAGGCTGGTTCTTCAGCAGATATCCCTGCGGCTTTAAGGCAATCAGTGATTTTACAGTCTGGGCATCATCCTTAGAAGTCAAAAACATTACCGGGATTTTGGCTGTTGCCGGTTCACTGTGAAGCATTTCCAGAAACTGTGCGCCATTGCAGATTGGCATTTCATAGTCAAGCAGGATAAGATCCGGCCGGTTCGTTTCAATCATATGGAATGCAGCCGACACAGAAGGGCATACATTAACATTATAGTCCTTTTCCAGCCATTCCGACATCAGACGCAGAAATGCAGGCGAATCATCCACCACAAGAATTGTCCTTTCTGCGCCTTTTGCATCAAAGCTTCTGACCAGACTGCTCAGCTTCTCTGTAACTTCATTATTATTCATGGGACGTTCAAAGCTCGCCGCAATGACATTTGTTATGCTTACATCAAACAGACTCTGCAGTGTATTCCTATAGCCTATAGGAATAACCTTTCTGTTTGATTCGATACAACGGTCATATAAATATACTCTGGCATCAGGATATTTCAGCAGAAGCTCGGCATCTACTATGAAGAATTTCGGCATCTGCTCTAATTTCTCCAATTCCCTGATATGGATATCATGCCTGTCTGCTTCATAACCGCAATGAAGCAGAGAATCCTTCAGAGAACGAATGATAAAGGACTGGTTTTCATCCTCCAGAAATATAAAGTCCATCGTTTTTGTCATTACATATCACCTCATATTAATATTTTAGTAAGTTCAACGCATAAAGCTGACACTTTCTCCGAATCAAGGGCTGAAACAGAAGCTTCAAGCTCCTTTATCAGTGCCAGTTCCTCTTGCTCCCATTCATATGAACGAAGCTTCTCCATTATGGAGTCTGCATTTTTGATATCATAAGTTTTCATACTGGTCTCCAACATATGCAGCAATGCTTCCAGTGTCTGCCCGGCAGGTTTTTCCCGCTTATTATTTTCCTTGGGCAGACTCTTTTCCACAGTCTCTTTAAGCTGTTTCCACTCTGCAAGAAAATAAGGCGCTACCTCCTGAATCTCCCTTATATTCTCGTGGATTGCTGCATTTTCCAGCATGGCAGCCACTCCATATACCTGAAATGCTCCCATGATATTTGCAGATGCCTTCATCGCATGTACCTTAATTCTAAAGCTCTTCACGGCATCATATCCATCTTCACCTGCTGTAACAGCCTCTATGTATGTACTTAACTCTTTTGCATCTGTATCTGCCACATTTACAAATTGCTTCAGCACAGAGAGATAACTCTTCATGCCTCCTGTATGGTTAAGTCCAAAAGTCACATCTACACCGGCTATTGCAGGTAACGCTATTTCTTCATTCTCCTGCCTTTGTTTAGCGGCTGCATTCTCTTTGACCTTGGATTTATCAAGAAGGCAGAATATCTTCCTCTCCAATGTGTCCGGCTGGATTGGTTTAGTCAGGAAATCATCAAAGCCCAGTTTTCTGTATTCTTCATTAGCACCTTTTACGGCATTGGCTGTCAGAACAATTACCGGTGTATCCCGGTTACAGCCGTTCTCCTGGCCTCTGATTCTTTGGAAAGTCTCTACTCCATCCATCTCCGGCATCATATGATCCATAAAAATAATATCATATTTAAGCTTTTCTGTCTTTTCCAGTGCCGCATAGCCTGATGTTACCGCATCAATCTGCATCTGCGTTTCTTTCAACAGCTCTTCAAATACTGTAAGATTCATGGTATTATCATCCACTGCCAGAACTCTTGCCTCAGGTGCTGTGAACAATGCCTGATAGATATCCTCTGCTTCTGAATCTGCATCAAATGCTATCCTGCCTATCGGAGTCTCATCCATTACTCCCTGCTCTATTTCAAAATAAAATTCACTGCCTTCGCCATATTTGCTGATTACATGAAGCTCTGAATCCATGAGTTCAAGAATACCGGTTACAAGGTTCAGTCCTATTCCAGTTCCTTCTACAGAATGATTACGTTTCTCATCAAACCGGGTGAAGCGCTGTGACAGACTGTTTAAGTCTTTCTCACGGATACCGATTCCTGTATCTTTTACAGAAAACAGCAGATGTACCTGTCCGTCATGGACTTTTCCAAAGATTGACAGGCTCACACTTCCTTCATCTGTATATTTAGCTGCATTCGTCACCAGATTGATGATAACCTGTTTCAGCCGTACACTGTCTCCATAGAGCTTATCCGGTACAGTTTCTGATACATCACACTTAAACTCCAGCCTTGTAAATTCTGCTCTGGTCTTTACCATGCTGACTATATCCATCAGAAGCTGCTTTAAGGAATACGTCTCCGGCACAAGCTCCATCTTGTCAGCTTCGATTTTGGATATGTCAAGGATTCCATTGATCAGCGACAGCAGCATATTAGAGGCACTGTTGACATTTCTTGCATAGGACTTTATCACAGGTTCTTTGGATTCTCTGAGTATCATGGTATTTAGTCCGATTATGGTATTGATCGGTGTACGTATTTCATGAGACATATTAGCAAGGAATGTGCTCTTGGCTTTGCTCTCATGTTCTGCATCATCAGCACGATGTATGATTTCTTCTATTTCCTTCTTCTCATCATTGATCACCTGAATGGCAAATATCAGTTTATCCAGAGAATTATCTTCTCCTCTGTCCATAGCAAAGAACCGGGTACGGCACCAGCCATAGTTGCAGCTGATATATTCAAAGGCAATCGTATTCTTGCCCTCCATGCGTTGTTCCAGAGTATCAAAATCACAAAACTCAAGTGCAAGCTCTCTATAGCTGTCAATGCTGTCATATTCATACATTCTCTTTATCTGTTCAGTAGCAGAAAGGTTCTTCGGACGAAGCCTCTCAGACTCTTCATCTGCTACCACAGGTATCAGTTCATTGGTCTTAAAATCAATGATATAGATAATCGAATACATATCTGACAGACACATAATTCCTGATTTCTTGATCTCCATCTCTTTCATGGCATTCTTATAAGCGACATCCGACACAATATAGAACATAAGCGCTACCAGCCAGCATACTGTAAGCATCACTACAGGATAGCTGTTATAGCCGTCAGTAAAACGTCTGTTGAATGTATAAGTAACCTTGTAGTTACTCTTCGTAGGATATTCAAGATAATACAGGATAAAGCCCATAGTAAGCTGGGCATCCTTGATAACCGGTGTCTCATCATGTTCCTCAGAAGGATAATATATAACATAATCTCCCTTTGAAAGTGGTATCAGCAAATCTCCATCATACAGATAGTCCAGTGTGACATCCTTTAAAGAGAAATTCCTAAGGTCAAGCGTCTGTACCTTCTCATCTCCATTCACATGCTGATGTATCTCTGCTTCTCCACACCATGCCTGATTCAGCAGAAAATCGTCCTCAACATTAACTCTCATCTGCCAGCTGGCAATCTCATAGCCGGATTGATTGACAAAATTAACATCCATAGTCTGTGCCTGTAAATCCACAGTCTCGCCATACAGGTCATAGCCTCTCTTGAGCCATGAACTGGTAGCTTCCTGCTTACTTGCAATAGTCACGCTCACACCATTGCTCTCTTCCGCTCCCAGCAGCACATGCTCCTGGCTGTTAAAGCTTTTCAAATAAGACACTTCACCTATAATCATTATAGCAATAATGACCGGCATGATAATCAGTGCCATTTTCAGATTCTTCATCCTGTTCTTATTCGTTCCCATACCGTACCTTCTCTATCCAAGCTAATCCTTTTATACTAAAAAACAGCATAATTTCTTATGATTATACGATCTTCTTCTTCATCAGACAATATAATCCTATTCAAATAAAAAGGCAGGTACAAGAATCCTCTCTCATATCTGCCTTAGTAGTATTTATTTTCGTCTATACATTAACAAAGGCTTCTGACTGCTGTTTAAGATTTCCGGCAATTGCACTGTTATCCTTCATCTGATGATTTACTGTATCCAGTGATTGAACCAGCGAATCAATATTGGTAGCAGCATCCGTTACACCTGTAGCAGATTCCTCTATTGCACGGTTAATGCCCTCAATAGACTCTGTAATCTCTGTCACGGTATCAAGAATGCTCTGTGCCTCCTGAGAATACTCTGCCATGGTTGTATCAATGTATGTGGCATCCTTATTGTACTGCTGTCCGCCTTCTACGAAGGATTGATAATCAGAAAGAATATTCTCATTAATATAAGCGATAATCTTCTCGGATGACTTCACCAGACCATCTACTGCCTGAATTACCTGCTCATTGATTGTCTGGATATTATTTGCTGTTTCTCTTGAAGAATCTGCAAGCTGTCTGATCTCATCTGCTACAACTGCAAAGCCCTTGCCTGCCTCTCCTGCTCTGGCTGCCTCAATGGAAGCATTCAGTGCCAGCAGATTGGTCTGACTGGAAATACTGAGGATATCGGAGGTCAGCTGTGCAACCTTCTCCACGCTCTTGGAATTCTCCAGTGCCTGATTCATCTCTGTAGTAATCTCTCCAATAATATTGTTAGTGTTATGCATATTGTCTGTTGCTGTCTGTTCAAGGTCGGTAGCACGGGACTTCATATCCTGTGCATATGCAGTCAATTCCTTGGTCTGTTCTGCCATTTTCTGAACCATGCTCTCTGTAGAAGCTGTATTAGAGCTTACATTGCTGGTAGTAGCAGATACTTCCTGCATAGTAGCTGACAGTTCTTCCATGATCGCTGAGATATCGCTGGCACTGTCACCGGAGGAGGATACGCTCTCTGCTACATTATCAACAATACTCTCCAGTGAATTGGAATTGCTGATGACGTTAGACATGATATGCTGTAAAGTTTCAATGAAATGGTTGATACCTATAGATGCCTGACCAATCTCATCCTGTGATTTTACGCTGACTCTGCGAGTCAAGTCTCCCTTGCCATTCTTAATATCGTCTATAATTGCATTCAACTCTCTGGTCTGCTTTCTAAGAGGATTTACTACTGCATTCACTACAGAAATGATTGTTCCAACAAATGCAATAAAGGCAATAACTAACAATATTATGGAAATTCTTCTGTTTCTGTTATAAAGGTCTTTCTGTGCCTGAATATTCTCCTTTACCAGAGCATCATTACTGGTAATCAGTGAATCCATCTGTGTACTGATGCTGCTCGACCACTCCGTCATGATCTCATTTGCCTGAGAGCCTGCTGTCTTGTCTCCTGCCATTGCTTTCCGGATGATTTCAGCAACAGTTGTCTGTGCATCAGCTATTTCATCAAATATGTCCTGCATCAGAGCCATATCTTCTGATGAGAAATAGTGATCCATGGCAAGCAGCTCCTCTTCATAGGAAGCTACATCAGACTGATATTCCTTTAACTGACCTGCTACATATTCATATAGACCATCACTTGGCTCAGTGCAGATAGCAAGCGTCAGCTTCTGTGTGTTAGCAAAAGCCAGATTAATCTCATCAATGCAGATGGTTGCCCTGACTCCTTCTCCTGAAATCTGTGAGCTTTCCTTCTGAATCTCTGTCATGGAGTATAATGCTTCTACTGCTATGATTACTGCTATGCAGCCAAGCACTGCTACTTGGATCAGCAGTTTTAAAATAATTGATACTTTCTTATTTGATGTTTTCTTTTCCAAGTTTTTTACCTCCGTTATTGGTATTTATTTATAAAACATTTATGAATTTATAGATATTTTATCATTTATATTAAGTACATTCAATATATATTC
>CAVBMG010000043.1:0-26650 GCA_963596435.1 Agathobacter sp. | reverse complement strand
TGGACTGTCTGTTAAAGTCCCGCAGATTTGTCAGGATTGTATCGCAAGCCGCCGGCGCCATGGCACATCCCATATTGAAAGAATCCCTGATACCATAGTCCATGATCTTACCAGGAGTAATCCCGGTGATTGCAATTTTTCTCGAATATGTGGATGCTATCTCTTCCTCTTTTGGAAGCCCCTGAGGCTGTAGAATAAAAGCAGCACTTCCTGTCACTGTCCAAGTTGCGTACAGGGGTCTTTGTCCTCCGTATTCCAAAGGATAGCGAAATTCCTTCTGTGCGCTGGCATAATGACTGGATGTCAGACACATGATAGAAGATGCGTACCCTGCTGCCACTGCCATACTGCCAAGACACAGAGACTCGCCACAGGTCGAACATGCTCCATACAGTCCAAACAGTGGAATCTCATAGTCCATAACGCCAAAAGAGCTGGCAATGTTCTGACCCAGTAAATCTCCTGCAAACAAATACCTGATATCTTCGGCTTTTACGCCTGCCTTTTGCAGCGTTATGCCGACTGCTTCCTTCTGTAAGGCACTTTCTGCCTTTTCCCAGGAATCTGCGCCAAACAGATCATCCTTATCCGTTCCTGCTTTATCAAAATAACTGCCCAGGGGTCCTTCCGATTCCATCTGCCCTACAACAGAACCACTTGCCTTAATAAAAACAGGGCTGCCATAAGATATGCTAGCCCTGCCCATTGTCTGATTCACTGCCATATATCCGCCTCCTTATGTTGGTTGTTATCCATAGTTTAGACGGATTGTGTGAATCTTATTCTGCTTTTTTAGCGTATTCCTGCTCATCACACGCCTGCATGATGGCATTGATTGGATGTCCGTTCTCATCTACAGGACCACAGGTGTATTCCAGAGGAATACCATAGGTCTTCTCATAGATTTCCTTCCATACTTCATAGTTGGCCCTGCGCATTGATTCCACATTCTCAGAATGATTCAAAGATGCATCAGGATATATCGGTTTGCTGATGTGGATGGTGTATTCCTGAATAGGGAATCCATCCTGATCCAGAAGGTTACTGTCCTGCATGGTAATGAAACAAGGCAGCACCGGCACCTGATTATTCACTGCAAAGGTATAAGCTCCCTTCTTTAGGGGCTTGGGCTTACGGTAATTCCACCACATACTCTGCTCCGGGTAGAAAAGGACAAAATTGCCTTCCTGCAACAGTTCATCTACTGCCTTAACGAACTTCTTCATCGTAGCGAAATTGGAACTTAATGGCAAAGTATTGCAGTTGCGCATCAAAAATCCAAAGAAGCCCGGAAAGCTTGTATAATTACCTTCTTTGATAACACGGTAGAACTTTCTCTCTTTATGCTCTGATCTGTCATATGCCACCTGGATTGCAAAGCTGTCAAAGGCATTGAAATGATTACAGGTGATAATCGCACCCTGCTCCAGATTCTTGAAATTCTCGATTCCAACAACATCCTTAATAATCATCTGTTTCCTGCGGATGAGCATATTCATGAACCAGCGTCCCATCTTATGTGCATAGCGGTTACGAAGCTTCGCTCCCAGCGTCTTATGAATATATTCCACTTCTTCCGGCATCAGGGTTCTGGAAGGCGGGTCATTCTCTACATCAATGTCAAAATGACCTTCTCTCTCCAGTCTTGCAATACGATCAAGGATTTCAAGTCTCTCAGCTGACTGCTGATTGCTCTTTTTCATCATATTCAGATAGTTATTCTCATTCTGAATCTCACGTAATGCCAGTTCCAGCAAGTGTTCTCCTGAATATCTGTCTTTTGCCTTATCTTCCTCTGTATAATCAACAAGCTCCTGTCTGATCTGTTCATAGAAGGAAGTCATCTGTGCATATTTCCAGAAATATTCGGATAAGCGGAAGCCTTCATAATGCCATGGCTTAGATGCCATATTATAATGAAGAATCTGAATGTCCTCTTCCTTACAGGGCAGCTCTCCAAATACTTCTGTATTCCATGATGCATCCAGCCACAATACCTGATCCTTGCAGATGATATTAAGATAGTCCTGATCCTGTGCCACTACGAAAGTATAGGTATTCAGAAGCTGAATAAATTTCTGTAATAAATTCTCCTCACGGAAAGCCTTACAATTCATCAACAGCATTCCCGCATTGAAATAGGCATGCCTGTCAAGCCCCAGCACCTTCTCCACATATTCTCCAAAGGTCTCATCCTGAATGACTACCTGATCTCTGACTCCTGCTACATAATATCCGTCAATATTCTGCTCATACAGTTTGGAGATATCTCCTATTGTAATGGTATCGCTGTCAATATAAATAGCCTTGTCATATTGTGGATACATATCCGGGATAAAAAGACGATAATACGTAGTATGTGAATAATAGTCTCTGACCGGTAATTCTCCATCCAGTTTAGCCAGTCTCTCTGTCACATCATCAAAATAAATCCGGGTATTGGCACTTTCCAGCTCCTTGACCCTCTCCTGCATAGCTGCGCTGACATCTGTGTGAAGAATATGCATATGATACGTATACTCCTTGGATGCATTCTCTATGATAGATTTCATTGCCACCATGGTGTACTTGGCATATTGATTGTCACAGGCAAAGAAAATCGGTATGATCATATTCCTATTCATTGGTAACCTCCTTGACTTTCTCCAATTTCATTTTCTCTCTCGAACTTTCTCTTCAAATATATATATTCATATAAAACATCATCAAACTGTTCATAGTGAAAAACCGTGTGTACTTTGGTCACATCCCACTGCTTGATATTAGCAGTATGCGGATACGGCAGATAGAATAATCTTCTGGAAAAATGCCTTACTACCGTGTGCTTATGCAGAAACTTCTGATCGTTGAATCGCTGCGGCAGCATCTTCTTTCTTGTAGTGCTTCTGAATATCGCACTCTGATCTGCAAAAGGCAGCTTCTTCGTCTTGATAAGCTCTCTTGCTTTCTCAAATAACCCCGTCTTACGTATCTCCTTCATATTAAGAAGGAGCACGCCGGCATTGATATAATTAAAATACACCAGATATTTGCCGTAATGGTCTCTGGCTGCTGCATATTCATAGCCCTCTATATCCATATCATATAACAGTGTGATATCACGGTTGAACAGAATATCTACATCCAGATACAGCAGCTTATCCGGTATCTGGGGCATCTTATCTGCAAAAAGACGAAGTAACGTATAAGGCGAGCAATAACACTGTTCATTAGGGCAATTGGCAAATTCCTCTTCATATAAAGAAGAAACATCACATCTGGTAACACAATTATCCGGATGATATTCTTTTGCCACCTGTTCCAGATAAAGCGCCTGCCTGGTTGTAACTGCCGTATATTCTGGCTTGATATGCGACACATCCATGGTCAGAATATAAAAATGAAAGGGTTCGGCAGTCTGCGTTCTCTTAAATATCGACAACATACAGGTCAGCATGCCATCAAAAACCTTTTCGTTTCCTGAAAATAAGATATTAATCATTTGTTTCCCCTGATTTGATATATTTTATTCGCTCTACGCTGTTATTTTCACTGCGCAGCTTCATCGTTGTGTATACTTCCTGACGCAGCTGCTCCTTCTGTTCTTTGGCAGTCCTGTGTGCATCAGGATAAAAAGGTCCATCTACATAGGTTACGATTCTGGGTCTGGAACTGAATCTTCGTTTCTGATACGTGTCTGTAAAGCAATATACAGGCGCACCACACTGAACCGGATATCGAAAAGAGGTATCCGGGAAAGGTCTGATTCCCGTATAATATGGCCATATATGTGCTTCCGGGTAAATTGCTACGCACTTTCCCTCTGCAATTCTCGCCTTGACTACTTTGACAAAATTCTTCGCAGCCCCGATATCATCCGGCAAAGGTATGGCTCCAAGACTTGGAGTCACCCGCCCCAGCACAGGCATAGATACATTATTGGGATGAACGATCACATAGGTGTCCACCGGATAACTTACCATGCTAGGCATAAAGGCATCTGCGACTGGATGTGTATGATTTCCGTATAAAAAGAAACCATGTCCCTTCTCATTCTTCAAAGCCTGCTTATTCACAATCTTATGACGATATGCTACTTTCAGATAAACCCAGGCTAAAGGTCTTGCAAGGATGCGATACCAGAATACATGAGCAGCCTTTCCGGCTAATGTATCGTTATCATAACAATAATTCTCATCAATCTTCCTTGCCTTAATCTGCGCTGTCGAAAACTCATCCGTCAATTCATTGTGATAATATATGACCTGCTTCGTCTTCACACTTACTTCTCCCACGTTACCGTATTTTCCCTGCGATAACTTTCCCCGTTCTCATCGTACCTGATCCGAATGGTTATGGTAAACCACTTCATACGCACTAAGTAGTATAATATATCCGGGTATTTATTTCAAGCTTCTTACGCTAAAAGACACAGACTGTATGAACCAATCAGCCTGTGTCTTCTGTAAATATATTCTATATTTTACTTCGCATATTTCTCGCTCTGTGCCTTGATCAGATCCATATCCTCGAAGTAGTTGATCTTCATAGCGCTCTTTACTTCAGAAAGTGTCTGCGCTGCCACTTCTCTTGCAGCATCGCTGCCCTTCTTGAGGATATTATAGATCTCCGGGATATCCTTGGCAAACTCTGCTCTTCTGTTACGGATTGGCTCCAATTCCTCCTGTAACACGTTATTGAGGAATTTTTTCACTTTCACATCACCAAGTCCACCTCTCTGGTAATGTGCCTTTAATTCATCCAGGTTCGCATAATCAGGCAGATATCTCTCGAAATGCTCTGGTCTGCTGAATGCATCCAGATAAGTAAATACTGTATTGCCCTCGATATGTCCGGGATCACTTACCTGCAAATGCTCAGGGTCTGTATACATGCTCATAACCTTGGTTCTTACTTCATCTGCTGTATCAGCAAGATAGATACAGTTGCCAAGAGACTTGCTCATCTTAGCCTTACCATCAATACCAGGCAATCTCATACATGCCTTATTATCCGGCAAAAGTACTTCCGGCTCCACCAGCACTGGTGCATATACGGAATTAAACTTATGCACGATCTCTTTTGTCTGCTCAATCATGGGCAGCTGGTCTTCCCCTACGGGAACTGTAGTGGCCTTGAATGCGGTAATATCTGCTGCCTGGCTGATAGGATAGGTAAAGAATCCTACAGGAATGCTGGCTTCAAAGTTACGCAGCTGGATTTCTGATTTTACAGTTGGATTTCTCTGTAATCTGGATACTGTAACAAGATCCATATAATAAAATGTCAGTTCACATAATTCTGAGATCTGGGACTGGATAAATAAAGTTGCCTTGTTGGGATCAAGACCACATGCCAGGTAATCAAGAGCTACTTCAATTACGTTCTGTCTGACTTTCTCAGGGTTATCTGCATTGTCTGTCAGCGCCTGTGCATCTGCGATCATGATAAATGTCTTATCAAACTGTCCTGAATTCTGCAATTCTACTCTGCGCTTTAAAGAACCTACATAATGTCCTACGTGCAGTCTTCCTGTTGGTCTGTCACCTGTTAAAATAATTTTCCCCATTTCAATATGCCTCCTTAAATAACTAAAAAGGCTCTTATCCCATACAGGATAAGAGCCGCAATGTCTTATAGCCACCTTGTATACATACCATCATATGCTTCCTTCATAACGGTAAGGCTTCCGTCAATGCCTACTGACAGTCTCTGCTGTGTTTGGATTGCCCTCATGAGTCCATTCCTTATCCTCCAAAATACCATGCTTGCAGCTTATGCATGGCTCTCTGCAAATCTTCGGATAACTACTACTCTCATTCATCGGTTTATCTTGTTCAAGAATAGCATTAAAAAGCATTAACGTCAAGGGTGAGATTACAGATTAAATTGCTTTTTTGCAATTGTCATGCTGACTGATGCTGTATGGGAAAATCGTATGGTATTCCTTCTCATCGACCTGTAATGAAATGACTTTTGACTCTACGTCAAAATATTTTTTAATATTCTCTTCTGTTACAATATCCAGAGTCTTTCCCGTCTCTTTCCTGCCGCCATAGCCCATCATAAGTGTGGTATCAGAGATCTTGAGGGCATGATCCGGGAAATGCGTATTGATCAGACAGCTGGTATGGAACTCTCTTGCCACCCGCTCTATGGTATTGATCACCTGAAGCTGGTTCTTCATATCCAGGTTGGACTCCGGCTCATCCAGAATCAACAGCTCTGGTTCTGCGATCAGTGCCCTTGCCATAATCACCATCTGAAGTTCACCACCACTCAGTTTATTGCAGCTCTTATCACGCAATTTGAGGATTCCAAGATTCTTCATGATCTCTTCTGCCTTCTCATAGTCTGCCTTTTTCGGAGTGGAGAAGAAGCCCTTTTGTGTGTTCAGCCCCATAATAACAGCATCAATTACCTGATAGGAAAAGACACTCTGTTTTGCCTGGGGCACATACCCTGTCTTTTGCCAGAACAGCTTCTCCGTATTCTTGTCAATACGTTTGGAGTCAATTCTGGTCTCTCCGCTCTTCCATTTATAAAAGCCCATGATACATTTAAGCAGTGTGGTCTTACCAACACCGTTAGGACCTAAAATAGTCATGATCGTATTATCTTCCAGTGAGAAATTAATATCCTGGAGTATTTTATAACTGCCATATCCGAATGTACCATTTACAACCTCTAATTTCATCAGCTTCTTCCTCCTATTGTCTTCCTTAACATATAAGCAAAAATAGGTGCACCAATAATTGCTGTCAGGATGGAAAGCGGCAATTCTGCTGCCGTAATGGAGCGTGCAATTCCATCTATGGAAAGAAGATAACCCGCTCCCAGGATTATGCAAGACGGCATCAGACCTCTATGATCGTTTCCAACGCAGAATCTTCCAATATGCGGTATGACCAGACCGATCCAGCCAATAATACCACAGATAGAAACTGACACTGCTGTCATTAATGTTGCTACTACGATAATAACCAGTCTGAGTCTCTCTACATTGATTCCCAGTGACTTGGCTTCTTCCTCATTCAGTGAGAGAAGGTTCATCTTCCAGCGCAGTGCATACAATACTGCCATACAGGGTATGATAGTCACTGCTGCTGTCACCACATTCTTATAGGATGCAGATGCCAGACTTCCCATGAGCCATACTGTGATCGCAGGAAGCTTCTGCTGTGGATCAGCCACATATTTAATCAGTGATACAAGTGCCTCAAATAATGCTCCCACAATAACGCCAGACAGAACCAGTGCAAAAAGCTCTGATTTACTCTTCACTCTGGAAATGGCAAGCACAATTGCAACTGCCAGAAGTCCAAACAGCAGCGCCTGTGTCTGTATCATGAATGTACCTGCCGATAACAGGATTGCAAGAGAAGCACCAAATCCCGCACCGGAAGATACTCCCAGAATATCAGGGCTTACCAGTGGATTACCAAATATACACTGATATGCAGCGCCGGAGCAGGCAAGCCCCGCTCCGACGATCATACTGAGAAGAATTCTTGGCAGTCTTACCTGCATGATTACTTTATTTTTTATTGGATCAATCTCTGCTGTTCTGGATGTGATATTCGCCCAGATAATCTTCACAACTTCAACAGGAGTAATAGAATATCTGCCAATACATGCCCAGAAGAAGAAAGCAGCAATCAGTAATACAAATAAAATAAAAATAATATGTTTTCTTCTACTCAAAGTCCTGTGTATCTCCTAAAATCTCGTCCAGCATTTCATCTGTTAATTCAAAGTTATATACATCTTTATAGAACTGGGATACTTCCTCATACATATCCATATCTTCAAATAAATCAGGATGCTGAATCTTAGCCAGCCATTTTACCATTAAAGGTGTCTCGATTCCTGGTGGATCCCATCTGTAGCCGCCTATTGGAATCTTATATACCTGCTTGTTCTGCACTGCATCCACCACAGACCAATCCTGTCCGTCAAGCTTGTTATCAATCAGATCTGATGGCTGAAGGTCTGTAAAGTTACCTATATAAATAATGCTTGGATTCCATTCATAGACCTGCTCCATATTGACATTCAAGGCTTCCCCTGATAAATCCTTTGCAGGGTTGACAGCTCCACTCTTCTCTACCCAGTAATTGGCAAATCCTGTTCCTGTGACTTTTAAATTATCAGACAGAATCAGAATATTACTGTAGTCATCCTCAGAAAGGGTAGATATCTTAGCCGTAACTTCGTCTATATTGTCATTAAAATATGCAATCAGCTCTTCTGCTCGGTCTTCCTTCTGGAACATCTTACCGATAATGCGTATCCAGGTCTGCAGATCATCCAGTGTACCATACTGTAAGGCAACTACCTTAATACCGGCTTCTTCCATCTTGGCAATCTCATCATCCATGTAGTTCCACTGGAATACAACATCCGGCTCTAATTTCAGAAGCTCTTCTACGTTCACTACGAAGCTGGTATCTACAAAGCTGGTATCTGCATTCTTCAATTCTGGATACATGTACTTCAACGCGCTGTTCTCATATGCAACCATAGAGGATGGATTACAACCTACTAAATTGTCATTATTGCCTACCACTGCATAGAAAATATAGGGAAAAGGCATAATTGTGGTCGCTACTCTCTGTGGAACGCCATCCAATTCGATTGTTTTGCCCAGCTGGTCTTCAATTACAATCTTGTCTGCGGAAGCACTTTCCTCTGTCGTTGTTGTTTCTTCCTGAGAGGATGCTGTCTCTTCCTGTGTCGCAGCCACCGTGCTTTCTTCCACAGTCGCTTCTGTCGTCTGCGCAGGCTGGGAACCACATCCTGCAAGTGTTGCGATTGCCATACACAATCCAACAGCAATACTTAGTTTCTTAAATTTTTTCATACTTTTTACGGTTTTACACCGCACTCCTTTCTGTAAAACATTTATAGATGCATCTTATATAGTAAAATAGAATACTATTTATACCCTTACCTTAATCAATGGTACTGCCAATTCTGTCTATGAGTGCTTTCACATCACTGCTTAACAGTCTTGGCATCTCCTTCCAGTGCAGCTTGCTTGAAACAGCAACATGCGGAATTCCTACAAACTGCATACCTCCCATATCTTCCAGAAGCTCTTCAAACAGCGGATCACCTACCAAAGTGCTGTACTGACCGGATTCCAGTACTTCTATCAGCTTCTCTTCCGAGGTAATATTTATGTCACCTTCTGATGCAATCTCTTCATCCAGATCAAAGAAGGTTCCTACTGTTACCCGAACCTTGGGATATCTCTTCTGCAGCAGCTTTCGTAAGCTGTTACCCAATACCTGTTCACAGACGATCAACACATCGTCTGTACCTGCTTTATCAAGAAGCGTTCTGCTCTTTTTATCCTGCATGGTCTGTTCCAGAAGTTCTTTTACTTCTGTGTCATTTTCAAGCGGCATTCCTACTACATAGGGAATAGAGAATTTCTTTTCCAGAAGTCTGGCTGCTTCCAGTCCTGATGAGGTCACGACCAGGTTCACAACAGCCTGATCCAGATTCCTGATCTGCTCTATGGAGGCTCCCATCATCATCTGTCCAAGTACAGTGAATCCCCATTCTTCCAACCTTTTCTTCAGATCCTGTGCATTTTCATTTGCAGAGAAGTCCAAAGGTGTCGTTCCTAATATATTGATTCCTCTCTCTACTTTGGTATCACTGGGCTGCGTAAATCTGTTGATGAGCCTGCACATGGCATCTGATACGCCGGTATGATACAGCCCCAGCCCATTGGTATCAAAGCCAAATGCCGGAACTCCTGTCGTTACTTCCAGTTCGTGTGCAATGCCTCTGGTATCTGTTCCGATGACCATGGGAACGGGACTTCCAACAACCGTATAGATAGTTGGATGGACCAGTTCTCCCGTCTTTAAAATGTTTGTTATCAGCTTCTCATCATTTCCAAGTACGGCATCTATCTCACGCAGTCCTGAACAAAAGACTTTGGAATCACTGCCATACCATCTGGGTTCATCATAACCGGTATAATTACCTGTACACCCGGATGCATCATGTACCACAGTCAATCCCTTCAGATCAAACATTGCCGAACATACACCCGAATAATCCGGTGCAAAAGCAGGTAACGTTATCCATAACTGTTCCATTTCTACCTCCACACTCTATACGACCAAAACTTTCGTATCCAATAATTCTTTCAGATTTGTCTCTTCACCAGCCGACTTACACATCATCTGCAAAAGGTCACATAAGCCCTGATATCCATACAGACCATGTTGTGTCGTAATATCTACTACATGGGGCGCATACGTCAGATAAGCTGCGCTGTAGCCAATTGCCAGGGCTTCACCAGGATATTGCTCTCTGAAAGATGCCTTAGGATTCTGTGGCTGTCTAAACTCCACTTCAGGATGATTCTCCATGATCCAGGCAAAGTTCTCCTTGTCGCAGTCCAACAGCTGCTGTTCGTATATTCTTACAACATTTATATTATTTTCCAGAAGTGTTCTCGCCAGCTCATAAGGCTTTAGAATTGCTTCGCCATCAATGATAACGGGCATATTGCGCAAAGTCTGTGCAGTCTTTGCCAGCTCTTCTCTGCATTGTTCCTCATATTCTGTTAATACAGGGCAGTCTGTATCTAACACAGCTGCTATTCTTTCATAATTGTCTTTTATCTGTTCCAGAGAAAAAGAGGTGAATACTTCCACATGGGGCATATGATGCTTCTTTTCCATATTGATTGCAGAATATCTTGCAGAGGGAGCTACCACCAGATTCAACCGGCTTTTTGCCATTGCATCATACTCTTCAAAGGTATGATAGTAGGATATATGTCTTACATCTGATACTCCCATCTGATGCAGGATAGTAAACAATTCACTGTTCTCTTTTATTTTCTCCAGGGTTCCGATAATATTTACGCCATTGTCTCTCTCATTTGTCCTGTCTAACAGACTGTAGTTCTTATTCTGCACATTCACAAGCGGGGGAACTCCTGTATCCGTACTCGTAGGATTCATATGACAAAATACAAATCGCATATCTGGATAAAGTTCTGATAATTCATCAATCAATGCTTCGTGATCCGTTCCCAGCAAATCATCAATGCAGCTTACAAATATGGATAATACCTTGGGCGTACGGTTCCTTTTCCTCAGATATTCCAGGATGTCATGTACGGCATCTATGAGAATCTGTTCATAATCTCCTGATACAATATTCTCTTCCTTCAGATACAGATAGGATACTCTGGACTTCCTGCCATCCAGACAGGCTGCAAGCGCTCCATGTCTGCCGCACGCTGCCGGACTTACAAACAGCTGATAACTTTCGGGTACTAACTGTGCTATCTTTAATACGCCCCAGCCACCATGGGCAGGAGAAGAATAGAACAATGATTTCTCAAACACATCTTTTTGGGTACAATTGCACATCATCACTGCTTACCTCCAAAATTTTCTCAGCCAATTCCTTATATTTTCCAGCCATTGCACTTTCAGGATATGCTTCTACAACGGTCTTTCCCTGATCTTCTGATAGCTGGACGACTCCATCCCTTGGAACGATACTCAGTATTTCTGTCTGAATTTCCTTCGCTGCCTTATTTACCAGCTCTTCTTCGTTTTCCACATTTCTGGAGTTGAGGATGAATCCTGCAAGCTTCGCATATCCTCTCTTGCTGAAATTATGTACTGCACTGGCAATATTGGAAGCAGCATACAGTGCCATCATCTCGCCCGATGTCACAATGACTACCTGATCTGCATAGCCTTCTCTGATAGGCATTGCAAAACCGCCACAGACAACATCTCCCAATACGTCATAAAGCACAATGTCCGGCTTATAATACTCATATGCACCTAAAGTCTCCAGCTTCTCAAATGCTGTGATGATACCTCTTCCTGCGCATCCGATTCCCGGTGTAGGTCCGCCTGCCTCGACACACAGGATTCCATTGTAGCCTTCGAATACAATGTCTGATAATTCCACACCATCTGGACCTTTCTCTCTGATCTGATCCAGAACAGTAGGGATTCTCACGCCATTCATCAGACATTTGGTACTGTCCGATTTGGGATCACACCCTATCTGCATGACAGAATATCCCATAGTACTCAAAGCAGCTGACACATTTGCAGTTGTTGTAGATTTGCCAATTCCACCTTTACCATATACAGCAATCTTTATCATAGCTTTCACTTCTCCACATTTTATTTGTATTACACGTTTATGAGTCTGTTCTAACTTGTGTTAGTTTTAACTAATCGCTAGGATAACATTGATTTTTCCTTATGTCAACAAAGCAAACAGTTATAAATTCTCAATAACTGTTTCCCGATATGTATTCAGGGCAAAAAAAACAACAGCCTTCCACACAATAAATTGTGCGAAAGACTGTTACGTGTCTGTTTTAGTAGAAGCCATCCCCAAGTCGTTCTACGAGCCGGTCCATCTCTTCCTTGCTCTTCACTCCACGACTTTCGGCAATCAGCCTCTCCTTCTCATATTCAGTTAGCTTTCCGTAATGGTCAAGTGCCTGCTGATTCATCGCCATGCCCATGGCAAACCCAAGCGGCAGCCCATCCGTCATAGTCAAATTTCCATTAAAGTCTGTAGGTTCCATGTTAATCACACTCCTTACAGACTTTATTATTACCACTTCTCTTTAATCTATCCCTACTAATTTCTTCATCTGCATCAGTCTCTTATCAAACTGCTCATAAAAATCGCTGTCTGTATGATACGGCTCTATGTAGAAATATTGCAGAATCTGCATGGCAATGCGCTTAATCAGCTCTTCATCTCCACTGGCTGCAAGCTTAGCCTGCACTGCTTTCAGGAAATAATGCCAATCTGTGATAAACTGCTGATTTTTCTTCAAATCCGGGGTATCGATCCACTTGCTGACTTTTACCTTGGAACGATTCTCCTTCTGACATTCATGTATCTGTAAAATATAGGAAAAGCTGTTATTTTCATACACTCTACCCAATGGGAAAATACGACAGATACCTGGTCTGTCCCCATGAATGCTGCATCTGCCCTTTTCATCCAGAAATACACAGGGTTCTCCTTCTGCCTGCGTATTCATCTTGAGATTTGGCAGAATCACTCCATCTACAATATTCAGCTCTATCTTATCCTCCAGCAGTACCTCGAATCTGGTCTGGAAATGACTCATCAGGTGATGCACGTCAAGCGGATCAAGCACAATGGAGCTTCCCATCCCATGACAACAGGCGCTGCATCCCTTGCAATCATCGCAGTCAGCTTTCACCATATCATTGATACTGTATTTTTTTCCATCAGATATTTCATCCAAATCACATTCTCTTAACATTGGGGAACTCCTTTATTTGAATATTCAATATTTCTATCATAACCATTAAAATAAAGGTTTTCAATATGTTTTTTAATACTCTTTTCTGACCATGTGTGTGCTGGCGATTCCATAGGAGATTGCCAGTGCGCAGATACATACAAGTATACATTCCAGATTCAGATACATTTCTTTCTGTGAGAAAAAGACATCCAGCATATGCTCTATATCAATCCCTGTCATTTGCGCAAGCTTCTCACTCCAGACACCAACAATACAGATAACCGCACCAAATGCTATAATTACCAGTCTGCCCTTTTCCGCACCAAATATCAGTGAAACCGGCATCATGACTGATATTACCAGGACTGCCACACCGATCAGAAACACCACTGCAATTCCCTCAATATTTCCGGGAAGCCATATAAACAGCGCAGAAATCAATACGGCTGCCATTAGATTAATCAGAAAAAGCAGATACTTCTCCTGCACATACTGTTTCCTGCTGATTGGAAGCGACAATAGGAAAATAATTCCATTCTCATGCTGATCGTAACTGACAGTGGTAATTGCCAGAATACTGCAGATAAATATTAGATAACTTACTGCAAAGGCAGGATTGGTATTGGTGAATACCACAATCGCCCAGATTAACATCATAATCCCAAGCGTTCTGCGCTGATTCCATAACAATCTGTAGTCCTTGATCAATAATCCTTTCATAATGTTTCTCCCTTCGTCAACATCAGAATCACTTCATCAATGCCGCCTTTTTCAATCGCAAGATCTCTGGCATTCTCCTGATAGTACTGCTTCTGGTCAGTCAGAAGCTGCCAGCCCCAGGCCTCTTTCTTCTGCCGTACAATATAGCTCTTATCCATAGCAGCATATTGCTCCTCTGTCACCTTGAGTATGCCATATTCATGCAAAAGCACATCCGTATCCTCATGGAGAATCACTTCGCCTTGTTCCAGCATATAGATATCATCACACAAGCCTTCCAAATCCTCTGCAATATGAGAACTGATGAGGATTCCACGATTGGGTATTTCCATATAATCACGCAGCATATCCAGCAGCTCATCTCTGGCGACCACGTCAAGCCCTGCTGTAGGCTCATCCAGTATCAACAGCTTTGCCTCATGGGACAGTGCGACCAAGAGCTTTAATTTAGCCCTCATTCCCGTGGAAAATTCCTTAATTTGTTTATTGAGGGGAATCTGGAACTGTTCACACTTCTCTTTAAAACTATTTTGATTAAAATGATGATACATGGCAGCCTGGATCGCCAGGATATCCGCTACAGTAAGCCAGCCACTGAATCCCGAATCCGCCAGTACAACGCCCATATTCTCCCTGTCTTCCTGTGTAAGCTGCCCCGGTTCATGCCCAAATACAGTAACTACTCCGCTATCAGGTGTAATCAGCCCCAGTATTGTCTTAAAAGTCGTACTCTTACCTGCGCCATTTAGACCTATCAGACCTGTAATATATCCTTCCTTTAATTCCATCGAACAATGCAGTTTAAATTGCGGATAGCTCTTGGTCACATCCTGCAACTGGATTAACTTCTTCTCTCCCAATGTTCTAATCCTCCATCATAATATCCAATAATTGACTGATTTCTTCTCTCGTCATGCCGCAGCTTCTCGCCTTCCTGATGGCTTCCTCAAAAGCCGCTTCCACTTCTCTTCGCTGTTCTTCCAGGGCAACATTATTGTTGATTGCGGCAACGAAACTGCCTTTTCCATGCACAGTAACAATAAATCCTTCCTGTTCTAAGGCATCATATGCTTTCTTCACAGTCAAAGCACTGATTCTAAGCTCCCTGGAAAGTGTACGCACCGAAGGAAGTGCTTCCTCCTGTTGTAATTCTCCATGCTGGATTTTCTCCTTAATCTGCCCTATGATCTGTTCGTAAATGGGCTGCATGGATGAGTTGTTGATAATCAGATGCATCTATTCTTATCTCCATTTCTCGTTATGTAGTTCTTCTAATAATAAACAGTATATAACAGTGTAGATGTGTTGTCAACTGTTATATACTGTTTATCTTATATTTTTAACCTTAACCGTATTCTAAAATCCCTGTCAAGAACCGATAAAGTGTCTATACATATATGAAATAAATAAAAACCACACGCATAGAATAAATTTACTGTCTAATGCGTATGGTTTTTGGCTTCTTCTATATAATATTATCTTTATCCTGTCGATTGAATAGCAAGCGTCTGACTTCCATTATTTTATTTGGACCTTCATCATCAATAACAACATAAAATACTATATAATTTTTAACATATATTCTATAATATGGGTATTTCCTGTTTCTTTTGGAATGATAAGGTTCAAAACTTTCACAAATTGGCTGACGCTCTAATATTGATTTTTCAATAGTATCAATCAAATCTTTAGCTGCCTGAGGATTGGATAAATTATTTCTAATGTATGATGTAATATTGTTCACATCATCAAAGAACAACGGCAAATATCTAAGTTGGTAGTTTTCATTGTTCATTAACTGCCTCCCTTAATTTTGCAAACATTTCCTCATGTGTATATCTTTTATCAGTTTCTTCTGCAACTTTATCTGCTATATCCAATGCATCTTCTGCTGACTCTGTAAGTCTTGAATATGTTTCAATACTCATTACTACCATCGATCCATATCCATTCTTTGTCAAATAAACTGGTGAACCTGCCTTTACTGTACTTTCTATTTCTGTAAATTTATTTCTTAAATCAGATACTGGTCTAATTTGTATCATATGCCGCCTCCTTATCATAATTATGATAAAATAATGTCATTTCATATTTATTATATGTAAATTCATGTAAAATATCAAGCTATACATAAATTCCACAGCAGCCTAATATAATGATATCAAAAATATACTACGGGTAGCCTATGTTAAAATGGAACGATATCATAGATACGATTCACGAGAAAAAATTAAGTGGCAAAGTCGTCACGATGGCTGCTGCGCTTCTCGTCCTGACCGGGCTTGTGGGAATCCGACAGAGTATTCCCACCAGTTCCACTGTCGGAGACAGAGAATTGCCCATCTATTGTGTGGAAACTCAGGAACCTAAAATAGCTCTGACTTTTGACGCAGCCTGGGGCAATGAAGATACCCAGAAAATCATGGAAATTCTCAAGAAACATAATGTTAAAGTAACCTTCTTTATGACGGGTGGATGGGTAGAACATTACCCTGATGATGTGAAAATGATTCTGGCAGAAGGACACGATCTTGGCAACCACAGTGAGAATCACAAGAATATGAGCCAGCTCTCTGACAGTGAAAAAGAAACAGAATTAATGAAAGTCCATGAAAAAGTCAAGAACCTGACAGGTTATGAAATGTTCCTGTTCCGCCCTCCCTATGGCGACTATGATAATGCCGTTGTAAAAACAGCCAAAAAGTGCGGATATTACACGATTCAATGGGATGTGGACTCTCTTGACTGGAAAGACTACGGCGTTGATTCCATTATCAAAACGGTTACAGAGCACAAGCATCTTGGAAATGGTTCTATCATTCTTTGCCATAATGGTGCCAAATTCACAGCCGATGCCCTGGATACTCTGATTACTACCTTACAGGATAAAGGATATACCTTCGTACCCTTGTCGCAACTGATCTACCGTGACAATTACCACATGAATCATGAAGGACGACAGATTGCAGACAGTTAAATACAAAAGAGACAATAGTGCACCACTTTTATGCGTGATGCACTATTACTCACCTTCACCTGTCCGTTTTCACAATTTTAAGTTCTTTACTCACTTCATTATATTCTGTCTGAATCCAGTCATTTTCACAGAAGTTCTCATAAATTAATGATGTCAGTCTGTCAATACGCCCCTGGGTAGTCTTATGGCTGTGTCCTTCATAAATCTTTCCTTCATAAATCACTTTAATATCAGAGTCCAGAGGAAGTACGCTACCTATAGGATTTTTCTTACCAAATGTTAAAATGCCATATTTTTTTTCTGACACATTCAGCTGATGACGACATGCAATGGTACTTTCTTGCATCCGTACTTCTTCCATCTTCGTTTCCTTGCTGATTACTGATACCTCTCCTGCATCATTTACTTCTATCTGTACTGTTGATGTAATAATATATCTTGACATAATATTCCCTCCTATGTGCTTTTGAAATTTTGTTTTCATGATTTCATGATTTATCTTTATTATACTGAGTGTAGAAATATTTGTCAATTAATAATTTGATTTTTTGAAAACATTTTATCTTTATTTTGATATGTTCATAAAATTGTAAATATTTTATTATTTTCCCCCATAAAAATGTAGTTTCTAATTTTTTTTCGCCCATAAAATTGTAATTTTATTATTTTTTGCTATACTACATTATAAAGGAAATGGAGGTGCCCTATGTATATTCGAAGAAAAATAGATACCTATTTGCAAGAATGGAAAGAAAATTCAGCCCGTAAGCCACTAATCATTAAAGGAGCACGCCAAATAGGTAAGACAGAATCTATCCGACATTTTGCTTCTACTAATTATAAATCATTTATTGAAATTAATTTTGTGGAGCAGCCTAAATTTAAAGCAATTATTGAAGATGGCTATGATACCGCTTCTATTATTAAAACTATATCCAGAATCAATCCTTCCCTGCATTTCATAGAACATGATACTTTACTACTGTTTGATGAAGTACAGGACTTTCCAGAAATTGCTACTTCTCTTAAATTTTTTGCGCAGGATGGTAGATTTGATGTTATATGCAGCGGCTCACTTCTGGGGATTCAATATAAACGAATCGAAAGCAATAGTGTTGGCTATAAATCAGATTACATTATGCATTCTCTTGATTTCGAGGAATTTTTATGGGCAAAAGGTTACACAAATGACGCAATCGAAGATATATATCAACATATGGTAAATGGTATTCCATTTAATTCTGCTGAAATGAAAATTTTCACAGGACTATTTCTGGATTATTGTATTCTTGGTGGTTTGCCGGCAGTAGTCAAACAATATCTAATAAACAATACCTTTGAAGGAACACTTGATATCCAGCATCAATTATTAAATGACTATAGGGAAGATATCCGTAAGTACGCTGAAGGAATGGATCAAACCAGAATTCTGAATGTTTTCGAGCAGATCCCAGTTCAACTTAGTAAAGAGAATAAAAAATTTCAAATTTCAAAAGTCTCCTCCGGAGCAAGATTCAAAGACTACCGTGGTTGCATCGAATGGCTTAAAGATGCCGGTCTGGTTAATATCTGTTATTGTCTCAATCAGGCAGAATTACCTTTAAAAGGTAACTATGACCCTGAAAAATATAAGTTATATTACTTCGACACGGGGATATTGGTTTCTATGCTGGATGATGAAGCACAGGAAGATCTACGCGCCAATAAAAATCTTAATGTGTATAAAGGCGCTCTTTATGAGAATATCGTTGCAGAAGCATTTGTCAAAAGTGGTCTTGGACTATATTATTTTAAAAAGGAAAATTCTACTTTAGAAGAAGATTTCTTTGTTAGAACAGCTAATTATCTTATCCCGGTTGAAGTAAAAGCAACCAATAACAAAAGCAAATCTTTGTCATCCCTGATTAAAGGGGAATCATATGAAGATATTCATTATGGAATAAAATTAGCTCTTGCTAATATTGGAAAAGAAAATCAGATTATTACATTTCCATATTTCTGCACATTCCTATTGAAAAGATATGTAAAAGAACATGGAGAGGATATGCTCTAATGCATCCTCTCCATGTTAAAAGCTATTCCTTTCTGATTTCTACCCCCACTATACTTTCTATCAGAACCTCTCTTCCATCTTCCAATATAAAAGCCCCTCTGTACTCGTCTATCTTCTTCACTCTTCCTTCTGCCGTCAGATAGGCGCCACCCTGTTTCTTCTGATCCGGTTCAAAATAAGTAAATATCACCTGCAGATGCGTGGGCAGTTGTTCCCTGATCTGCTGGAATTTCTCATTCAAACGCTCTTTTTCGTTCTCATCCAGCTCAATCCAGTCCTGTGTGAGTCTGGCTGTCTCGTCTATTGCATCTTCATAGCCTGTCAGCGCTGCAAAAGGTGAGAACTGCGCTGCTCGGTCAGCAACCGGCATGGGGGTATGCGTGGCTGATACATGATGTGGCAGATTGATGATATCGTCATATCTGGTCATGCCCTGTGTCCTCCTATCTGGCTGTTCCTCTGCACTGTTGTTGCCCCTTCTTCCAGGTTCATCCCTTTCAGGATTGCATTTTTGCCGAATTTCTTCTTGATATCCAGAACTGCCAGCTGCATACGCTTCTCACGCTCTAATTTGGCTTCCTCTTCCTTACGCTGCTGCTCTACTGCCTCATAATTGGTAAAAAGGTTCAGCTGTTCATAAGTCTCTTCTTTGGCGGCTGACTGTTCTGATACTACATGGTTGGCTGTCAGATTCAGACGTCTGATGAGCAGATTCGGATTGACAATTCTATCATAGAGTTCCATGACCGCCTCTGTAATCAGTCTTGTAGAAGAAGTAGCTCTGCTTAGATTCGCAGTACCATGCGCATGCTTTGGCACCTGTCTTCCATAGCGGTCAGTTGTAACTTCTCCTTTGTATTTTCTTCGAATGTCAGGATTGGTCAGATTATCAATATCATACCCTACAGTCAATACCACCTGATCCGTCACCAGTCCCTTATCCACCAGATCCAGCACCAGAATATCTGTCATTTCCCGCACAACCAGTCTGGTCTTGTCATAATCATAGGCGCAGTGAAGGACTTGCCCGGAACCGATGCTGTTTGTCTCCGGCTTATAAGCTTTGATATCTGCAATTGTACATGGCTCCCAGCCCCAGGCATGGTCTATGAGAAGCTCCGCGTTGATTCCAAATATTTTGTAAAGCAGGTCTTCATTGTAATATTCGTTGGCTTTTCCAAGAGAACATCTGGCGATATCTCCCATGGTATACAGCCCTATCTGTCCCAGCTTCTTCGCATAGCCTCTGCCGACTCTCCAGAAATCCGTAATCGGCTTATGCTCCCATAATAGCTGCCTGTATGACATCTCATCCAGCTGCGCCACTCTCACTCCGTATTCATCAGGCTTGGCATGCTTCGCTTCGATATCCATGGCTACCTTGCACAGATACAGATTCGTACCAATTCCTGCCGCTGCCGTAATCCCTGTGGCTGCATACACATCCTGAATCATCCGGGAAGCGAATGCCTGCGGCGTCAGCTTATATGTCTCCAGATACGGTGTTGCATCAATAAAGACTTCATCTATGGAATAGACATGAATATCTTCTGGCGCTACATACTTCAGATACACATTGTAGATTCTGGTGCTGTACTCCATATATAATGCCATTCTGGGCGGTGCTGTCACATATCCCACGCCCAGCTCAGGTGAATTGGCAATCTCTGTCGCATCGCTGGAAAAGCCATGCAAAGTCCTCCCCGGTGCGTGCTGTCTCCTCTCTGCATTGACCTCCCTGACTCTTTGGACGACTTCAAAAAGTCTGGCTCTACCAGGAATTCCATATGCTTTCAGGGAAGGAGACACCGCCAGACATATGGTCTTCTCTGTCCTGCTTGGATCTGCTACCACCAGATTCGTGGTAAGCGGGTCAAGATCACGTTCCTTACACTCCACGGAGGCATAGAAGGATTTCAGATCAATTGCAATATAAATATGTTCTTTTGCCATTTCCGTATGCCTCCTTTTATCGAATCTTTTCTTTAGAATAGCATACCCTGAACAAATTTTCTATATCCATTCGAACAAAAGTTTTGCTTTCAGGCATAAAAATGGGAAGCCATCAGGCTTCCCACATCTTACATATTTACTGCATGATCCATTACATTTTGTACTTCATATACCGGTGCTGCTGAAATCTCAGTCTGTAGTGCACCTGCCTGCGCTTTTGCCCAAAACAGCATAAGCAGTAAAAGCAAAATCAATACCAATGCTTCCAACTTTCTGTAGATAGATTCACTCATCCCCATCACCATACCTTTCCATAATCAGTGAACTTCGAATTCCTTTTCCAAAGTCTGTCCCTCAATAACAGATTCCCGTAACTATATTAATTTCTGAATAGTTATCAGGTTGGTATAGTAATTGTACCATAATTTTTATATTTTGTATCTATTTTCTGAATTTTTCTATTGAGATTTTATAGCATCTTTTTTGGTTATTCTGCCCAATAGACTTTGCTGCCTTTTTCATCCTTGGCAACCACAAGCTTGCGATCTATCTGCTCTTTCAATTCGGTAACATGAGAGATAATGCCGACCAGGCGTCTGTCTCCAGCCAGTTCATTGAGAATCTTAATGGCTTCTTCTCTGGATTCGTCATCCAACGAACCAAATCCCTCATCTACGAACATGGTATCCATTCTTACTTTACCTGCCGTGTTCTGTATCACATCTGCCATTCCAAGAGCCATAGACAGAGCCGCCATAAAGGACTCACCGCCCGATAATGTCTTGACATCCCTTGTCTTATCGTTGACGAGACTGTATACATCCAGGTCAAGTCCCACTGCTCCCTGGCTTCCCAGTTTGTCCAGACTTCTACACTGCAGGATGAACTGATTGCCCGACATTTTTACCAGACGCTTATTGGCTTCGCGGACAATGGTCTCAAAATACTTTCTCTGAATATAAGTCTGAAAATCCAGCTTGGCACTGCCAGACAGATTACCATTGGCAGTTTTATCCAGATTACTGTACAATTCATACTCCTGCTTGAGAATCTGCCTTCTTTGAAATAATCCCTGCAATTTCTCATAAGCTTCCTCATTGCGGTGATTAATACCATACAGCTCCTGCTTCCTGGCTTCCAGCTGTTTTCCTGCATTCTCCAGCTCTGTCTGCTGCCTGTGCAATTTCTCTACATCTACAGGTTCTTTGCCCTCTACCTGACTTTCATATTGTAACAGTGCTTCCTTATTTCTGACACATGTGTCATGATACTCTGTAATCTCCTGCTCCAGCTTCTGTATCTGCTCTGTAGAAAGTCTGACCTTACTGTACTCTTCTACAGACTGGAACTGCTGCGCCATTATTGCCTGCTCAAAAGCATTCTGTGCCTCTTCCCAGGTCTGCTGCAAACGTTGATTCTGCTCTTCTTCTGTCTGCTTTGCTGAAGCGATCTGTGTCAGTGCATCTCTTGCCTGCTGCCACTTCTGCTGCACCCTGGCAAGCTTATCCTGTAAGTCTTTCAGTTGTTCTTCTAATTGGTGAATCTGCTCTTTTGCCTCAGATTCATTCTGTAATTCCAGTTGTCCCTGCAGCAGCTCATACTGAGCTTTGGCAGTCTCATAGCTGTTCTGTTCCTTATGAAGCTCTTCCTGTTTCTGAAGGAGTTCTTCCTTCTGGGCAGAAAGCTCTTCATTGCACTTTGTTTCTTCCTTCTCAGCCTTTTCCCAGCTCTGCTTTGCTTTTTTTACCATATCCTGTGTTACAGGAGAATCAGATAAGGGTGCCTTATGAGGGTGCGAAGTGGAACCACATACAGGACAAGGGGTTCCCTCTTCCAGCTGCGCTGCCATGATTCCAGCCTGTTGTGCAATAAAACTGTCATTAGTCTGTTCGTACAGATGCAATGCCTGAACTGCCTTTTCATGTATCTGTAACAGCTGCTTCTGTAGTTCTTCCACCTTCTGCTGTTGTTTCGTAAGCTGCTTTTGAACCTGTTCTGTCTTTTGTTCCTGCTGCATCATGGTTCTACAATATTCTTGTGCCTGCTCATACTTTGGCAGGGCTTCTTTCAATGCTGCAATCTGCGCCTGTAGCTTCGGCTCCTGTTCCTGCTGCGCCTTTTTACCAAGCTCCTGCTGCTCTTCCCACTGAGCCAGCGCCTGACGTGCTCTTGGAAGTGTCGTTTCATACCGGGTCAAACGTTCATTGCTCTCTTCCAGTAATTTTCTGCAACTGTTTGCCCGATTCTCTTCTGGATATATCAGTGCAGCCTTCTTACCAAGCTTCAACTGATTGCTTCTCTGCTCGTAGAGCGCGCTGTCAGCCTCCAGCTTCTTCTGTGTCGTCCTCACCTGCTCCAGATGCCTGAACAGTTCATTGACATGCTCGCCTCGCACACATTCTTCTCTGATCTGCTCTCTGCGCTTTATATTCTCTTCTGTCTGCTGACCAATCAGACTCTCTTCATCTTTTCCCGCCTGTCTGAGTTGTTCCAGCTCATTCATAAGGGGCTGTACGTCATATTCTGAGAATTGCAGAGACATCTCATCTTCCTTATGAATCGCCCGCACGCCGGATAATTGCATTTCACAGAATTTACGGTTATCCAGCAATTCTCCATAACACTTTTTTGCGCGTTCATGTAATGCATCCTGTATCTGCCAATAAATTCTGGTATTGAATATCCTGCCAAATATCTCTTTTCTTTTATTGGATGGAGCCTGCAAAAGACGCATGAACTCGCCCTGGGCAATCATGGCAATCTGCGTGAACTGATCTGCATCCAGACCTATGATTTCAATAATCTTATCGTTCGTCTCTCGCAGTTTTCCCACAAATGCACTGCCATCCGGCAAAATCAGCTCCACTCCGGGCTGCTCTGTGGTTTCCTTGTAATTACCATCCTTGTTCTTACGTTTACTGATTCGGGTGTATTTAGGGTTACGATGAATCCTGTAGATCTGCTCTCCATAGGAAAAGGTAAATTCCACAAAAGTAGCCACATCAGGGCTTGCGTACTGGCTGCGCATGTCACTGCCCTCTCTGGCGCCGCCACTGGTTCTGTCGTAAAGGGCATAGCATATAGCATCAAAAATCGTGGTCTTACCCGCACCTGTATCACCGGTAATCAGGAAAATACCATGTGCATCCATGCCAAAGTCAACTGTTGCCTCCTCTGCATAGGAACCAAAAGCAGACATTACCAACTTGATCGGTTTCACTCTGTCTCACCCCCTATTTTCACCAGTATCTCCTGCATAACTGCTTCCTCTTCTTCTGAAAGGGGCTGCTGCTGCATGATCTGATAGAATTCCCGGAAAGCTTCCATGGGACTGGGAAGAGTCTCTATCTCTCCCTCCTGTCCTGACAGCAAGGCTCTGGTTCTCGTATTATCCACGGTAATCTCCAGAATATGATCATATACCTCTTCCAGCGTATCCTTAGGGCGATAGGGTTCTTTCTCATCTGTCAGGGTAATGCTTACATAATCATGGCAATTCTGTTCATTTCCTGCCTGTAATAATTCCTGCAAAGTACCTTTTATCTTTCTGACATCTCTGTCACAATTCAGAGGGATTATCTCTATAACAGGTTCTCTGCCCTTTTCTTCTAATGTTACCATGGTAATGGATTTGTTATGATGTTCCTCACTGACAGAGTATTTCAGAGGTGTGCCGCAATATCTGATTCTGCCATTTCCTATCGTCTGTGGTCCATGGATATGACCTAATGCCACATAATCAAAATCGGAAATGACACTTGTGTCAATTGCATCCAGTCCACCAACTACAACACCGGTTGTCTCTGAATCACACATCTGGGGCTGCTGTCCATTTGTCGTAAAGAACTGATGTGCCACAAGCACATTTCGTCTGTTCCAGTCTATCTCTTCTCTCGCCAGCACTCCAGAAAAAGCCTTTTCATAGTTCAATTCTGTCCCTTCCGGGAATAACTGACGTACATATCCAGGCTTTGTAAAAGGAAATAAGTAGAAATCAACTTCTCCTGCCTCGTCCTGTAATGTAACTCTGCGAAGATGCTCTTCCTCATTTCCTGGTGGCATAGTTGCAATATAGATATGATGCTTCTCCAGAAAAGAAGCCGCATATTGCAGTCTTTCCGGGCTGTCATGATTACCAGCTATAATCAATACAGGAATGGATGGCGTTATCTCAGACAACTGCACAAGAAAATCATCAAAAATGCGGTATGCCTCTCCTGATGGTACCGATTTATCATAAATGTCACCCGCAATTACAATTACATCAGGTCTATACTCCTTCGCCTTTTCCACGATCTGATTCAGAATTGCCCGCTGCTCCTGCGCCAGACTGTAAAAATGTAAGTGCTTGCCTATATGCAGATCCGAAATATGAAATATTTTCATACCTTTCTCTCCTTTTTACGGTGGTATGCCCCGGCACTGATGGCTGCTACGAAAGGTACTGTCAACACGATACCCATACTGCCTGCCACAGCCCTGATGATCTCTATTGCAACAAAATCTGTATTGATCAGCTGTGTAAAGCTTACTCCATAAGAATAGATCAGAATCATCATATTCAGAGAAGTTCCTGCAAAAGCCAGCACAAGTGTATTCGCCATCGTTCCCATCGCATCCTTACCAATATTCATGCCAGACTTGAACAACTCTTTATAGTTCAGCTCCGGCTTATGTTTATGCAGCTCGTCCAAAGAAGATGCAATATCCATCGCAATGTCCATAACAGCTCCCATAGATGCAATCAGGATTCCACTGATGAACAATCCCCGCATCTGTAGCGGATATTCTGCCTTTACCAGCAGCAATGCCTCTGCCTCATCCATTTGAAAAGTAGTCAGTCCTGTCAGCTGCTGTGCTATATAGGCAAGGATTGCTGCCACCAGCACACCGCACATACTTCCCATGCACGCTGTTACCGTCTTGATCTGTATCCCTCCGATTAATGCATAACATGCTATATTGGTAATCAGAATGACCAGACATGTTATCAGAACCGGCGAATACCCTTTCAGACAGAAGGGAACCAGTATGAAGACAATGCATAATATGGTAAAAATCAGTCCGACAACTGCCTTAAATCCCTGTTTTCCTCCAATTACAACCAATGTCAGAAGAAAAAGCCCAACAAATCCTATAATGCACCAGGTTCTGTGATAGTTGTATACACTGACTTCATATTCATGAACACCGATCGTATCAATACGTACTGTAAGCTTATCTCCTTCACCCACTATTACATTATTAACAGCGCCGAAATAATTTGTCGTAGTTGCGATATCTCCTTTATACCTGCCACTCAATATCTCGACCTGAATCTTCATGCTGCCACGCACGATATTCTCATTTGACGTATCTACTCCGGTATTATCCTCTATGACCTTCCGCACTCTTGCTGTCTCATATTCTGTGCCTGTGTCCTCCGTAATTGTATATCGTGGTCTGTCATAATTGGCATAATATAATATTCCTGCCAAAAGAAGCAGACATATTACACTGACTGCAATTCTGATTACTTTTTTATGATTCATATGATATTAACCTTTCTGTACATTAGTAATTATTCAGAATAATTACTTAGTATTATAGCATAACAGGAGGCTCTTATGGAAACAAAAAAATGGTGCAGCCTTGTTACCAGCTACACCATTTTTACTATTTACACGTACCT
>CAVBMG010000042.1:0-26736 GCA_963596435.1 Agathobacter sp. | reverse complement strand
CTCATATTCTCCAAGAAGCTTTTGGAATAGACGGTACTGATGCAATCAGGAATTGCTTTCTAATCCATGAACAACTAATTTCTTCCAAGTGGTCCGTTCATCTTTGTTTACAAAGAGCAGAGTAGTATTCAGAATATCTAATGCAAATCGAATGTGCTCATGATTGCTATCTGAAACCGTCTGTAACAGAGTTGCAAAAAAATCTGGAGCCTGACTTAAGGAAAGAAATTTTTTTGCATTAATAATCTTGCGTATATAAGGATTCAGTAGCAGTCGTTGATGGTTCTTAACGAGCAGACCACATTCTTCTAAAATCTGAAGCTTATTGATATATGCACCATGCCAGTCATAAAAGAGCTTTACCGGGAATCCGCTATCCGGAGCAAGTGCAATTACAGATAAGACAGTAAGTGTATCCGGCGCTAACTGTTGTAAGTCAAGTAGGGGGCTCTATATGTTTGTGGTAAGCAAGTTTACAGTTTTGATTGTCTTTGTTTAAAGTAATATTGCTGATATCCTCCTTGAACAAAACATTTTCTTTTAATTTGATTAAAAGATTTTGAGTGGTTATGGTTCCATAGGAAAGCAAATGTGCCAGTAATTCAACGGTCATTGTATGATAGTGAACACTTTCTAAGAGAAGATGTATCTCATCATCGGTGTATAAGCATTGGTCTGTACAATGCATTTTGAATAGTTCTTTTGCAACGGGAGGTTCTGCTATTACCTCGTATTGAGGATAGTCGGTAAAAATATTATGTGTGGTAAATACAGTTTTGCATTTTAGGGAGCAGACCGGAGATAGCAAATTCTCCTGTGCCGTAGCTGGATTAAAGTTATCAATTACAATGAGACTGTCATTCTTTAAAGTTTTTAAAAAACGAAAATGTCTGCGAAAGCGTTCTTTTTCGTTTAATGTATCCGAATCATCCACAAATTCCATATCTGCAATCATTTCATACAGGCTACCGGTATATTCCAAGAACAGAATATTATTGTAGTCCTTTTTGTGTTCTTTGCAGTAAGCCTTAATAAGTTCGCTTTTACTAATACCGGGGATGCCATGAAGAAAGAGTGTGTTATGTTCTTTCAAAAGAGCATCTATAGCGGCAATGGATTCCGGTCTGTCAATATATGTCTTTACCGGTTTTGGGACAGTGGCAGTAATGATAACATCCTCTACAGCCGGAGAGATTTCATTGGCTTTCACAAAAGGTCTTGAAATGGCAAATAGTAAAATCTCTGATACGAAAATGGCTGTCTTAGAAGTATCATTATCATCAAAATGGGAAAGTAACTGTCTGCGTTTTAATTCAGACACGGACACATCACTTATTAACAAATCATGCAAATCAGTTATTAACGCACCTACGTCGCTAATCATAAGGAAAACTTTTTCTTCCATATCTGAGTACATTTCTTCCTGATGCTTAGGAATCTGGTAGTAGCTTACAATCTTAGGACTGATTTTAGCCTGTCCCTTCATCCATTTACAACACAAGCATTCGTCAAAAGAAAAATCGGAATCATTCACGAAGCAGGAAAATAATGTGCTGATAAAAACAATCTGCGTCATATCCGCGGTTTCTATTAAATGTTTCTGCAGCAGTGTGGCTACAGAATGAAAGATGAAAATCTTAGCGCCATCTAGCATGGTAGACAAACGATTTTCGGTAGAAAGAGAGTCAGAGTTATGGTATATTAAATGTATCATAGCTCGGCTCTCCAAGTTAGAAAGGAGCAAATGATATGTCATATGATGTAAGACGTGACAATAGCGGTCGCAAGCTATTAATCGGTGAGAGCCAGAGAAAAGATGGAAGGTATGAATACAAGTACCTGGACAATGTAGGAAAGAGAAAGTCAGTGTACAGTTGGAAACTGACTGCATCAGACCCATTACCTCCGGGAAGAAAAGCATATGTTCCGTTAAGGGAAAAAGAAAAGCAGATTCAAAGGGATTTGTACGAAGGACTTCGCTATGAAGGTGGGGACATAGCGGTTCTTGAACTGGTTAAGAAATATGTGAACCAGAAAAGAGGCGTGCGTCATAACACCAAAGCCAATTACAATTTTGTGGTTAACACTATTGCAAAAGAAAAATTCGGGCAGAAGCGGATTGATAAGGTGAAGTTATCCGATGCCAAGGCGTGGCTTATTAAGCTACAGGATGACGGAAGAGGATATTCTACCATTCATACAGTGCGGGGTGTAGTCAGACCTGCGTTTCAGATGGCGGTAGATGATGACCTGATTCGGAAGAATCCATTTGAGTTTCAATTAAATACTGTGGTAGTAAGTGACAGTGTTACCAGAGAGGCTATCAGCAGGGCAGAAGAAAGGGCATTTCTTAAGTTTGTGAAAGAAGATAAGCATTTTGCCAAGTATTATGATGGAATGTTTATTCTGTTTAAGACTGGACTTCGAATCTCTGAATTTTGCGGGCTGACTATCAGTGATATTGATTTTAAGAATAATCGTATTAATGCGGACCATCAGTTACAGCGAACCAGAGACATGCGTTATATCATTGAGGATACCAAGACAGCTTGTGGTGTACGCATGATTCCTATGACGCCGGAGGTAAAGGAATGTTTTGAACGGATTATTGGTAATCGTCCGAAACCTAAGGTGGAGCCTATGATTGATGGCAGGTGTGGATACTTATTTCTGGATAAAAATGAGATGCCGATGGTGGCGTTGCATTGGGAGAAATATTTTCAGCATGTTGTGGAAAAATACAATCATATCTATAGAGTGTAGCTTCCGAAAATAACTTCCCATGTATGCAGACACATTTATTGCAGTAACATGGAAAAGGCAGGAATGAACCCAAAGACCTTGCAGTACCTTATGGGACACAGCGATATTGGAGTAACACTGAACACTTACACACTCTTTAAGTTTGAAGATGCACAGGCAGAGGTTTTACTTATGGATGAGAGCTGTCGTAGAGAAAATTCAAATACGACAGTATTTACGACAAACAGGTGAAAAATATGCCAAATTAAGCAAAAATATACCGAAATAAGGTTGAAGGCAAAAGTGCTAAAAAATCAGTAAAATCAAGGATAAACAAGGAGTTTTAAGGAATGATAAAAATACTTTTTATTTGCCACGGCAATACTATCTAATTATAACCAGGCGAAAAGAAAAATTGACTTTTCGCCTGGTTATTTTATGTTATACTAATCCTATCTTGAACTACGATTTGTCCAAATGATGGTGCAACACATCGCTTGCATGAAAAATTTCTATGTACAACACCTGTTTCAATATACAGCCACAGGATCTGTGGCGTGCTTTGCACCATACCTACCACAAAAGGAGCATCCCATGGGATTGAAATTTTATATAGGAGCCTCTGGCTCCGGCAAAAGCTATCGTTTATATGAAGACATCATTGCCCAGGCAATGGAGAATCCACACAGGAACTACCTGATCGTAGTGCCGGATCAGTTCACCATGCAGACCCAGCTGGACATGGTGCGCCGCCACCCAAGAAGCGGCATCATGAATATTGATGTATTGAGCTTTGGGCGACTTTCTCATCGTATCTTTGAAGAGGTAGGTGGCAATGATAAGCCCGTATTGGATGACACTGGTAAGAGCCTTGTATTGCGTAAAGTAGCGGCAGGATTGGAAGACGATCTCAGTGTCATGAAACGAAACATTAAGAAAATAGGCTACATCCATGAGGTGAAGTCTGCCCTTTCCGAATTTATGCAGTATGGACTTGGAACGAAGGAAGTACAACAGTTGGTAGAATATTCCTCTAAGAGAGGCGCCCTGTCCTACAAATTAAAGGATCTGCATCTGCTTTATGAAGGGTTTCTGGAATATATCAGAGAGAAATATATAACAACAGAAGAGACGCTGGATCGCCTGCGTCATGTACTGCCCAAATCCCGCATCGTGGCAGACAGTGTCATTGCCTTTGACGGATTTACGGGCTTTACCCCGATACAGTACAACGTTATTCAGGAGCTGATGCTGCTGGCAAATGAAGTTATTATAACAGTCACTGCTGACACCAGAGAGGACTGCTATAAGCCTGACAGCGAGCAGAAGCTTTTTCACCTGAGTAAGAAGACCATATATGATCTGGAGAAAAAGGCGAAGGAAGCCGGTGTGGCAAGGGCGGAGGATGTTCTGATCACAGAAGCGACTGTGCAGCGGTATGTGAATAATCCTGGTTTATCCCATCTGGAGAGAGAACTGTTCCGATATCCGACCACAGAGTATCAAAAGGAGCAGGACAGCATCCGTATTATGGAAGCCTCCACGCCAAAGGAAGAACTGCGCCAGATTTGTCTGTCAATCAGGCAGTTAATCAGGGAAGAGGGGTACTGCTACCGTGATATTGCAGTTGTTACAGGGGATATCGAGAGATATGGATATCTGGCGAAGGAAGAGTTCGAGAAGTTTGGAATCCCCTACTATCTGGATCAGACCAATAAGCTGGTGTTGAATCCCTTTATTGAATTTATCCGCAGCGCTTTACTGGTATCCATACAGGAATATTCTTATGAAGCCGTATTTCACTTTCTAAGGTGTGGTCTTTCTGGTATCAGCCCGGAAGAGACTGACCGCCTGGAGAACTATGTGCGCACCATGGGAATACGGGGGAGAAAGGCGTGGAATGAGCCGTTCACCAGACGATTGAAACGACAGGAAGAAGAAGCACAGGAGCTGGAGCAGTTGAATCATCTGCGTCAGCAGATCACAGACATGCTGGAGCCGTTGCTGATTAAGGAAGCGACAGGGGAAGAGCTGGTCAGAGCATTGTATGATTTTATCGTGAGGGCAGATATCGAGAATAAGCTGGCTGAGTATGAAGATGCTTTCACTGCGCAGGGCAATCTGGTAAAAGCCAAGGAGTATGCGCAGATTTATCGTCTGGTCATGGAACTTCTGGAACAGATCATTGGTCTGCTTGGTGATGAGACTATGACAATAAAGGAGTTTGCAGATATTCTGGATGCTGGATTTGCTGAGATCAAGGTAGGAACGATTCCCCAGAATGTAGACAAGGTCGTAATTGGTGATATTGAGAGAACCAGACTTTGCGAGATCAAGGCGCTGTTCTTCATGGGCGTAAATGACGGTATCATTCCAAGAAGCGGAGCAAAAGGCGGTATTATCTCTGATATCGACAGAGAATTTTTGCAGGAATCTGATTTTGAGCTGGCACCGACTCCGAGACAGCAGATGTATATTCAGAGGCTGTATCTGTATCTGATGATGACAAAGCCTACCCATTATCTGCGGTTATCTTATGCCAAGGTGGATTCGGAAGGTAAGAGTATCAGACCGGCATATCTCATCGCAACAGTGTGCCGTCTTTTCCCGAAAATGACGATAGAAAAGCCGGAGCTGCGGGAGATTGAGGAACAGATTGATGCACCTGCGGATGCCATGGAATATCTGGTGAGAATGCTGCGCCAGTATGCGGCGGAAGATGATAAGCTGGATAAAAAGTTATTCCTGACACTTTATGACACGTATGTCAGAAATGAAAAATACGCACCAATTCTGGAACAGATGAAGAGGGCTGCCTTTTTCCACTATGAGAATGGGAAGCTGCCTAAGGAATTGGCAAAGCTCCTGTATGGTCAGGTGCTTCATAACAGCGTCAGCAGGCTTGAGAAGTTCGCTTCCTGTGCCTATGCCCATTTCCTGCAATATGGACTGGGACTGGAAGAGCGTGATAAATACAGCTTTGAGACCGTGGACATGGGTAATGTATTTCATGCCGTGCTGGAGAGCTTTGCAGATAAATTGCCGACAGAAGGATATACCTGGTTTGATTTTCCAAAAGAAGTAGGAGAACGACTGGTAAAGGAATGTCTGGAGAATTATGCGGCTACGTATGGAGAGACGGTGCTTTACAGCAGTAAGAGAAACGAGTATCTGATTACCAGAATGGAGAGGATTCTTGACAGGACTGTACAGACACTGCAATATCAGTTGCAACAGGGTGCTTTTACGCCGGAGAATTTCGAGATGTCTTTTGAAATGGCATCAGATCTGGATGCGGTGAATATCACACTGTCTGAGGAAGAGAAGATGCGCCTGATTGGGCGTATTGACAGAATAGATACCTGTGAGCAGCAGGATAAGCTCTATGTGAAGGTCATTGATTATAAATCCGGTAACCGCAGGTTTGACCTGGCTGCGCTTTATTACGGATTGCAGCTACAGCTTGTCGTATATATGAATGCGGCAGTAGAGATGCAGCAAAAGGCACACGGGGATAAGAAAGTCATTCCTGCAGCCATGTTGTACTATCATGTCAGTGATCCAATGACGGATACGGATAAGGGACAGCCTGATCCGCAGGAGATTCAGGATGCCATTCTGGAAGAATTGAAGATGACAGGCATGGTCAGTGATGAGGAAGAGATCATTCAGCTGTTGGATAAAGACTTTACAGATAAATCCAAAGTATTGCCCGTAGCGAAGAAAAAGGATGGAAGCTTTACCCAGGCATCCTCTGTGCTTTCCCAGGAAGATTTCCATGTGGTGTCAGATTATGTAAACCATAAGATCAGAGAGCTTGGAAGTGAGATACTTGCAGGGGATATTTCGCTGAATCCCTATGAACAGACCAAGGGCAATGCCTGTACGTATTGCAGTTACCGCAGTATCTGTGGCTTTGACAAGAAGCTGGGGGCAGATCTGGTAAGAGAATTGCAGGATATGAATCAGGAAGAGGCTTTGGATGAGATGAAGAAAGAACTGGAGGAAGAGCCATGGCAGTAAAGTATACACCGGATCAGCAACGGGTCATTGATACCAGAGATAAGAATATCCTGGTGTCTGCGGCTGCCGGTTCCGGTAAGACAGCAGTGCTGGTAGAGAGAATTATTCAGAAAATATGTGATGAAGAACATCCGGTAGATATTGACCGCCTGTTAATTGTGACTTTTACCTCCGCGGCTGCAGCACAGATGAGGGAACGTATCAGCAGGGCGATTCAGAAGAGACTGGAGGAACATCCTGAGAATGAACACTTGCAGAAGCAGTCTGCGCTGATACACAATGCACAGATTACTACGATTGATTCTTTCTGTCTGTTCATTATTCGCAATAACTTCAACGAGATAGGTCTGGATCCTGGATTTCGGGTAGCAGATGAGGGTGAGATCAAGCTGTTGGAAGCAGATGTGATGGAGAAGTTGTTGGAAGATGCCCACGGGGAAGCAAGCCCGGAGTTTCTGCATTTTGTAGACAGTTACAGCACTGGCAGCAGTGACCAGAAGATAGAAGAAGCCATTTACAGACTGTATCACTTCTCCATGAGTTATCCTTTTCCAGAGGAATGGCTGGAAGCCAGAAGAGAGGACTATCAGGTGCAGTCGGTAGAAGAGCTGAACGACAGGAAATGGTATCAGGATGCTCTGGGCTACATGGACACCGTGCTGGAAGAGTGCAGGAAGCGCATCCATAAGGCATTGGAGATTGCTCAGGGATATGGCGGGCCTATTCAATACGTAGAGAATCTGGAAGCGGACCTTCAATTGCTGGAAAATATGGGAAAAGCAAGAGATTACAGTCAGTTGTATGACAGCTTTACCTATATCAGCTTTACAACTTTGTCGCGTAAGAAAGCAGAGGACGTTGACCCTGTCAGAAAGGATATGGTAAAGGCAATCCGAGATGAAGTGAAGAAAAGCATCGCAGACTTGAAGAAGACACTGTTTCCCATTTCACCGGAGGACATGCTGGCGGATATGTCTGTCTGCCAGAAGGCAGTGGATGAACTGGTTACACTGACGCTTTCTTTCAAGGAAAGGCTGGATGCAGCCAAAAGAGATAAGAATCTTGTGGATTTCTCGGATATGGAGCATTTTGCACTGGAAATTTTGCTGACCAAAGACGATAACGGTGAATTAAAACCGAGAGAGACAGCGCTGGAATTACAGGATTATTTTGAAGAGATCATGATTGATGAGTATCAGGATTCCAACGAGGTACAGGAGCTTCTACTTCGTAGTATTTCAGGCGAGGATAAAGGGCATTACAATCGCTTCATGGTAGGAGATGTGAAGCAGAGTATCTATAAGTTTCGTCTGGCAAGACCTGAGATCTTCATGGAGAAATATGATACCTATAAAACAGGGGAAGATGCAAAAGACAGAGTCCGCATTGACTTGAGCAGGAACTTCAGAAGCCGCAGGGAAGTAACAGAAGCGACGAATTTCCTATGTGGACAACTTATGGCAAAAGAAGTAGGTAATGTGGAATATGATGAGAATGCAGCCCTGTATGCAGGCGCTTCTTATGTAGAACCACAGGATGCCGGACAATATGCCACAGAGCTTCTGATTGCAACGGATTCAGAAGATGAGTCACAGACTATGACAGAGAAGGAGAAAGAAGCTGTCATGGTGGCAGAGAGGATTCAGGAGCTGGTAGGGTATTTCCCGGTAACGGACGATCAGACGGGAGAACAGCGTCCGGCGAAATATTCTGATATTGTACTGCTGTTTCGAGCTACGACAGGATGGGATGAGGATTTCAGAAGGATCCTGACCCAGAAGGGAATCCCTGTGCACATTACGAGCAAGACGGGGTATTTTCAGACTCTGGAGATTCAGGGAATTGTGAATCTGCTTCGTGTACTGGACAACCCACTACAGGATATTCCCTTGTATGGTGTGCTGAAATTACCATGCTTTGATATAACGGAAGCAGAGGTAGCCATGCTTCGGTGTGCGGCAAAAGAAAAAAAGGAAAAAATGAAAAAAACGGCAGATAAGCAGTTCTTATATGAAGAGATATGCCAGTACTGCAAGGAGCCGCCTGTCCAGGATAGCACTGTATATGATGAGATATTGCTACAGAAGCTGACATTCTTACTACAGAAGCTGAAACAATACCGCAGGATGGTGGCATATACACCAATCAAAGAGCTTTTGGGCTTTTTGATACAGGATACAGGATATGACACATATGTCAGTTCTATGCCGGGAGGAGACCAGAGACAGGCTAATATTGCATTACTGCTGGAGCGGGCAGGTAATTTTGAGAAGACCTCCTTCTATGGACTTTTTCATTTCATACGATATCTGGAGACTATGCAGGAACAGGAAGTGGATTTCGGAGAAGCCAATATTCTGGATGAAAGTGCAGATGTTGTCAGAGTGATGACGATTCACAAGAGTAAAGGTCTGGAATTCCCTATCTGCTTTGTATGCGGACTGGCGAAGCAATTTAATCAGATGGATGCCAGAGCGTCGATTCTGATGGATGTGGAGCTTGGTATTGGTGTAGACTGCATAGACCCTGTCATGCGCACCAGAAGGAAGACCTTGCGTAAAAATGTGGTGGCACAGAGAATGAAGGAGGACACCAGGGGAGAAGACTTGCGTGTGCTCTACGTAGCATTGACCCGTGCCAAGGAGAAGCTGATTCTGACTGCTTATCAGGGTGAGAAGCTGGATAAGAAGTTATCCGACAGGCTCTACCTTACCATGGAAAATGCACAGAAACTGCCTTTTTCTGTAGTGATGGGATCAGTCTGCTATTTTGATATGATTCTGTCTGCATTGATGCGTCATAGAGATATGGCTCCACTGCTGGAAGAGAGAGGATTGCCGTATGAGAAGCATCAGCTGCCTTACGGGGAGATTCCACTACAGATCAGGTTGTGGCAGGAGGATAATTCACTGGAGAAAAAGGTGAAAGAAACCGGTAAGGCAGCTATGCTTGAGGAGGCTTTATCACATACCGCAGAATATGCAGATACGCAGCTGGAACAGAAGCTTTCTGATAAGCTGAACTTTAAGTACCCATATGCATATCTGGAGGGGCTGACAGTCAAGACTACCGTATCAGAGCTGAAAAAGGCTGCCTATGAAGAAGAGGCAGAGCCGGCAGCAGAACTGATCGCGACTGCAAGAGAGCCGTACATTCCCCGTTTTATATCTGGAGAAGAGGCTGTGCAGGGAACACAATATGGTACTGCTGTACACAAGGTCATGGAGCTGTTGTCTTTTGATGCTTCCTATCAGAATGTCCCGTCAGATAAAGTCTATATGGGGAAAATATGGGGCGAGATGCAGGCATGGATTGCAGAAGGCAGAGTACAGAAGGAAGATATTGCCTGTGTAAATACTTCCCGTATTGCTTCGTTCTTCCATTCCAATCTGGCAAAGAGAATGATATCAGCGCAGCAAAGGGGAGAGCTGTACAGAGAGCAGCCCTTTGTACTGGGATTGCCGGCGCATGAATTAAAGGAGCAGTATCCTTCGGATGAGACAGTATTGATACAGGGTGTGATTGATGTCTTTTTCTATGAAGATGGGGAGCTGGTCATTGCAGATTATAAGACAGACAGGGTAGAACAGGCGATAGAGCTGGAGAACCGATATCGGACACAGCTGGATTATTATCAGAGAGCGCTGGAACAGATTACAGGAGCGCATGTAAAAGAGCGGATTATTTACTCTTTCGCTTTAGCACAGGAAATCGGGCTGTAACCTTGCAAGTTTGCCCGTTATAGCATATAATGGAGCTTGTTTAGAGTCGCCTGGACGACTTCATATAGAGGTGAGCACATGAAAAAGAAGAAAGTAAAGAAATTAATATTTGGAAACCTTGGTTTTCTCATAGGTTTTGTTGTGCTGTTCTCGCCGGGACTGCTGGGACTGAGCATCGTGGATGCCAGCGCAGTCAAGGCTGCATTGTCCCTGACATTGGGAATCATGATGCCTGCGGGAATGGTAGTATATAACTACAAGATAATATCACAGAAAGATGATATCAAGTATATTGGTACGAATCAGTATTCTGTAGAGGGTATCAGACAGGAGATGAAGCATTATCTTGGAAGCGGAGTCTTTGGTCAGGTAGCCAGAGCCAGTCTGGATGAGCTGGATAAATGTGAGAAGATGCAGGCGGGTATGGATGAAGTGCTGGATCGTAAATTCGAGAAGGGTAGCCTGACCTATCAGAAGTTCGATGCCATTGCCAAAACAGCACAGGATACCATATTGGCGAATATGGTGAATATGCTTAACCGTATGAAGGTAATTGATGATGGAGTCTATGCCAGACTACAGAATTACAAGCATGACGATATACCGGATGATATCCAGATACAGCAGCTGGAACTTTATAATAAGAACATTGCAGCTGTAAAGGAAAAACGCAATCAGAATGAGGGACTTATCTATAAGCTGGATGAACTCAGGATTGAGCTTGCAGCCTCAGAGGCAGTAGATGCGGCTGGAATCAAGGCATACGCAGAGATCGATACCTTGATTAAGCAGATAGAGTACTATCAGAACTGATGTTACATCAGGGGAGAGGAAGGGAGTATACAATTGAAAAAAAGCAACAGTAAGACAACGATACTGGTCATTGTGATTGCCGTAGTTGTGTTTGCACTGGCACTTGCCGGTATCAATGCAACGAGAAATATCGGTAAATCTGCCAAGACAATCAGTACGGAATCCGCTACGAACAGTATTGACAAGATGCTTCGTAACATTGAAGTGACATATGCAGATCCCGTAAAATCACAGGTTGACCTGCTGGACACACAGGAAGAGGATGAGCTTCCTGACATTGACAAAAACGAGATTACCGTAAATGAGAATTCCAGTCTGTATGTGGAGATCTTCACAGCGCCGGAGCGTTCAGGCTCTGACAAGGATGGCTGGATGAATGAAATGGCAGAGAAGTTCAATCGTGAAGATATGCAGGTGAACGGACAGGATGTATCTGTCAGAATCAGAAATGTCACTTCAGGACTTGCCATGGAATATATTGCCACCGGCAAATATGTACCTGATGGATTCTCACCCTCCAATGCATTCTGGGGTAAGATGCTGGAAGCGGATGATGTGCGTGTACAGACAGTAGCAGAGAGACTTGTTGGCAACGTGCCTATTCTGATGTTCCAGAATGATACATATGATGAGCTGATGAAGAAGTATGGAGCATTGAATCTGAAGACGGTTGTAGAGGCGACTGCCAATGGTGAGATTACCATGGGATATACGAATCCTTATGCCAGCTCTACAGGTCTCAACTTCCTGATCAGTACATTACAGACCTATAGTCCTTCTGATCCTTTAAGTGATGGGGCGATAGCAGGTTTCCAGACATTCCAGGCTAATGTGCCTTTTGTTGCATATAATACGCCGCAGATGAAGATTGCTGTAGAGTCCGGTTCTCTGACAGGTCTGATCTATGAGTATCAGGCTTATCAGAATGATAAGGAGTTGCAGAGAAAATATAAGGCAGTTCCATTTGGTTTCCGTCATGACGGACCACTCTATGCAGTGGGCAATATCAGTGATGAGAAGCTCCAGATCCTGCAGATGTTTGCTGATTACTGTCTGACAGATGAAGCGCAGGCATTGGCGACAGAGTATGGCTTTAATGGTATGGATGATTATATCTGTGAACAGAGAGATGTATCAGGAGACGATCTTCTCAATGCCCAGGAACTCTGGAAAGAAGAGAAGGATAACGGTAAGCCGGTCATTGCCGTATTTGTAGCAGATGTATCAGGAAGTATGGATGGAGAACCCATCAACATGCTTCGTCAGTCTCTGATCAATGGTATGAAATACATCGGAAAAGACAATTATGTAGGTCTGATCTCCTACAGTGATGATGTTACAGTCAATGTACCTGTTGAGAAATTTGACCTGAATCATCAGTCCGCTTTCAAGGGTGGCGTAGAAAGCCTTGAAACAGGCGGCGGTACAGCGACTTTTGATGGAATTATAGTAGGTATTCATCTGTTGCAGGAAGCAATGGCAGAACACACTGATGCAAAACCAATGCTCTTTGTATTATCAGATGGACAGAGCAACCGTGGCTATGATCTGTCTGATATCAGAGAACCGCTGGATGCACTTAACATCCCTGTGTATACCATTGGTTATAATGCAGATATCGATGCCCTTTCCCAGATATCCGCAATCAATGAAGCAGCCAGCATCAATGCTGACACAGATGATGTAGTATATAAGATTAAGAATCTATTTAACGCAAACCTATAAGGAGGACAATATGGGATTTTCATTGGATATGCCGGATGAAGCGGCAATTAAAGAACAGGTAAAGGCAGAGCTTGCCCCACTTCCGGAGAGAAAAGAGGCTATCGCAGAGGTAGCTGGTAAGAATGCAGATGCTTTCCTTACAGTAGATCTGAATTCTTTTGATGAAAGAAAAGAACTGACAACAGCTATCGAGACATTCGGTGCAGACCTGATCAAGGATTCCGCAACCAAGAATGAACTGTTAAAGACCAAGGTTGGTGATCTGGGTAATTTCGGAGGAGCCAGCGCAGATGTAGCCAAGGGACTGGAAGACCTGACAATTGAGATGAAAGATCTGGACCCTTCTGCAATTGACTTCGCTAAGAATGGTCCTCTGGGTAAGATATTCAATCCTGTAAGAAGATATTTCACCAAGTTTGAAGACTCTGACAAGGCAATCGGCGATATCATCAAGTCACTGGATAAGGGAGAGACTTCCCTGAAAAATGACAACACAACACTGGAGCTGGAACAGGCATCCATGCGTGATCTGACCAAGCAGTTAAATGAAAAAGTAGAAATGGGCACACAGCTTGACGAATATTTAACAAATGCCATTGAGAAAGCAAAGGCAGATGGCACAGACCCTGACAGAGTGAAGTTCGTAGAGGAAGAGATATTACTTCCACTCAGACAGAGACTCCTTGACTTTGAACAGATGCTGGCTGTAAATCAGCAGGGTATCGTTGCAATGGAAATCATCCGCAGAAATAATCTGGAGCTGATTCGTTCCGTAGAACGTGCCAAGACAGTAACCGTATCTGCTCTGCGTGTAGCAGTTACAGTAGCAAGTGCTCTGTATCATCAGAAGATCGTATTAGAGAAGGTAAATCTCTTAAATGAGACGACCAACAACATGATCGCTGCTACTTCCAAGATGTTAAAGGATCAGGGCGCAGAGATTCAGAAGCAGGCTATCGAATCCAATATTTCCATTGATACAATGAAGCAGGCATTTGCAGATACTTTTGCAGCTCTGGAAGACATCAGCAACTACAAGCAGGAAGCTCTGCCTAGAGTACGTCAGACAATTGACGAGTTCAAGGCTCTGACAGAAGAAGGCGAGAAGGCTCTGCAGAGAATAGAAAAGGTATATTAATATATGTTTCAGTATGTTTTATTTGATCTGGATGGAACACTGACAGACCCCAAGGTAGGAATTACAAGCTGCGTGCAGTATGCACTGGCAGATGCAGGAATCAAAGAACCCGATCTGGACAAATTGGAGCCCTTTATCGGTCCGCCTCTGGCAGACAGCTTCCGGGAATTCTATGGCTTTAATGACGAACAGATTAAGCGTGCCATAGACAAGTACCATGAGAGATTCGATGAGAAGGGTATCTTTGAAAATGAGATTATAGAAGGAATTCCTGAATTATTAAAGGCTCTAAAGGATGCCGGACGCAGGGTTTCCATTGCGTCCAGCAAGCCAAGACCTCTGATTATCAGGATTCTTGAGCATTTTGAAATTGCACAGTATTTTGATACCGTAGTGGGCAGCGAATTTGATGGCAGATTTGCAACGAAGGAAGCAGTTGTAGAAGAAGCACTCAGACAGTTGGTTCCTTGTGTATATGAGAAGGAAGATGTCGCCATGGTCGGTGACCGCAAGTTCGACATTCAGGGAGCAAAAGCTCATGGACTGACGGGAATCGGCGTAAGCTTCGGTTATGCCGGTGAGCATGAACTGGAAGATGCGGGCGCAGACTATATTGTAGATACGGTAGAGGAGCTGCAGCGACTTTTGCTGCAGGGAAGCTTATGAGTAGAAGATTAAAAGCTCCCAGAGAACCCAAGGTACAGCCAAAGCGCACACATCCACTGGAAAAGGCATGGTATATCCTGAAACCGTTCATTCTGTATATGGTCATTAAGACTGCGGCATTGCTGCTATTATCCTTACTGGTCATATCAGTGCCTGTAAGCTCCATAGCAGACTGGGTAACGGTTCACAGTAATCAGATCAATGCGGTGCTCAATGCATTGGCAAGTATCTTTGCTGTTGCATTTCTGATGAACGACTTCCTCAAAGAAGTGAATGTAATCGGAGAGATTGACATTGACAGCAGTCTTTTCAGGCAGTTCTTTGCATGGGTGAAGAATGGAATGAAAGCAGATAAAGATAAGGCAGTACCGCTTGCATTGTCTGCATCACTTGGCATCACTTCGGCTCTGGCGCTGAATATTCTGGCTGGAATGATACAGATACAGTCACCGGGTTATCAGAAAGTAGAAGCTATCCAGTATTCTGTCCCTATATGGCTTGGACTGATTCTGTATGGACTGATTTCTCCTTTTGTAGAAGAAGTCGTATTCAGAGGACTGACATATACACGTATGCGCAGGTTCTTTGGAATCCCGCTGAGCGTGATCGTAACAGCAGTGTTATTTGCCGGCTTTCATGGCAATCTGGCGCAGTTCGTATATGCATTATGCATGGGAGTGCTGTTGGCACTGTGCTATGAGTGGGTGAAGAGCTTTGCAGCACCGCTTGTATTTCATATGGCAGCGAACATTGTAGTATTTGTGGCATCCAGCCTGATGGGTGGCAGTTCTGCATTGCTGTATATACCGTTTCTTGTGTTTTTCCTGCTGTTGTCTGTAATCCTGACAGCGTTGTTATATGGAAAGACCAGATAATATATGAATAGAACAGGAAAACGCACAAAATTATAAATTTACTCTTTACAAATGAAAAATTTTTTTTTATAATGATGAAAACGTAAAAAATCTAATATAGCGAACAAGGTAACCAAAGGCGGTTTAATATAGCGTATTTTTGGTTGCCTTTTTTTATTGTTTTATCTGACTATTTTATACAGAACACACATATTATCAAATAATCTGACAATTTACAGAAAACGCCCTGTTTACAAGGAAAAAACTAAGGTGTATAGTTAGAAAAAATCAAAGCACTGCATAGATTTTGAAGTTGGAAAAATGTACCCATAGTACATAGAAAGAAAAGGAGAAAGCAAGATGTTTGATGCAAAAATGAATGTTCCCGAAGCACCGCTTCACAGAGCAGAATTTGAACATGACAACTGTGGTATTGGTGCTGTTGTAAACATCAAAGGTACGAAGAGCCGCGAAACGGTTGAAAATGCCCTCAGAATTGTAGAGAATCTGGAGCACAGAGCCGGTAAAGATGCAGAAGGCAAGACTGGTGACGGTGTTGGTATTCTGGTACAGATCAGCCACAAATTCTTTTCCAAGGTAACCAAGCCTCTTGGCATTGAACTTGGAGGAGAGCGTGAATACGGTATCGGTATGTTCTTCTTCCCGCAGGATGAATTGAAACGTAATCAGGCGAAGAAGATGTTCGAGATCATCGTAGAGAAGGAAGGGCTGGAATTCCTTGGATGGCGTGAAGTTCCCTGTGTACCTTCCGTACTGGGACATAAGGCAGTAGAATGTATGCCTTACATTATGCAGGCATTCATCAAGAAACCGGCAGATGTTGAGAAAGGACTGGACTTTGACAGAAAGCTCTATATTGCAAGAAGAGTATTTGAACAGAGTTCTGATAATACCTATGTGGTATCTCTTAACAGCCGTACAATTGTATACAAGGGTATGTTCCTTGTAAAACAGCTCCGCTCTTTCTTTACAGATCTGCAGAGCGAGGATTATGAATCAGCGATTGCAATGGTTCACTCACGTTTCTCTACAAACACTAATCCAAGCTGGGAACGTGCACATCCGAACAGATTTATCGTACATAACGGTGAGATTAATACTATCCGTGGTAATGTGGATAAGATGATTGCCCGTGAAGAGAATATGGCATCTGACCACTTAAAGGGTGAGTTCCACAAGATTCTCCCTGTTGTCAATGCACAGGGTTCTGACTCCGCTATGCTGGATAACACACTGGAATTTCTGGTTATGAGTGGTATGGATCTTCCACTTGCAGTTATGATTACGATTCCTGAACCATGGGCTAACAACAAGACCATGTCTCAGAGCAAGAAAGATTTCTATCAGTACTATGCAACCATGATGGAGCCCTGGGATGGTCCTGCATCTATTGTCTTTTCCGATGGTGATATCATGGGTGCAGTGCTTGACCGTAATGGTCTGCGTCCTTCCCGTTATTATATTACTTCTGATGACCAGTTGATCCTTTCCTCAGAAGTCGGTGTTCTTCCTGTTGACCCGACCAAGATCGTGAAGAAGGACAGACTTCGTCCGGGCAAGATGCTTCTGGTTGATACTGTAAAAGGTGAAGTGGTAGATGATGATACCCTCAAGGAAAAATATGCAAAACGCCGTCCTTATGGTGCATGGCTGGATTCCAACCTGGTAGAGCTTAGAGAGCTTAAAATTCCAAATATGAAAGTACCTGAGTTCTCCTATGTAGAGCGTCAGAGAATGCAGAAGGCATTCGGTTATACCTATGAGGAATTGAAGACAAGCATCCTTCCTATGGCGAGAAATGGTGCAGAGTCTATTGCAGCAATGGGCGTGGATACACCACTTCCTGTACTGGCAAAGACACATCATCCACTGTTCCATTACTTTAAGCAGTTGTTCGCACAGGTAACGAACCCGCCTATTGATGCGATTCGTGAGGAAGTTGTTACTTCCACCAGTGTCTACATTGGAAAAGACGGCAACCTGCTGGAGGATTGTGAGCAGAACTGTCATGTATTGAAGGTAAACAACCCTATCCTGACATCTACTGACCTTTTGAAGATCAAGAATATGAAGAAGGAAGGCTTCCAGGTAGTTGAGATTCCTATTATTTACTATAAGAACACAAGTCTGGAGCGTGCAATTGACAGACTGTATGTAGAAGTAGACAGAGCATACCGTGATGGTGCAAATATCATTATTCTGTCTGATCGTGGCGTAGATGAGAACCACGTAGCGATACCTTCTCTGTTGGCTGTATCAGCAATGCAGAAGCACCTGGTACGTACTAAGAAGAGAACGAGCGTAGCGTTGATCATTGAATCCGCAGAACCAAGAGAAGTACATGATTTTGCAACACTGTTAGGCTATGGTGCCTGTGCAGTTAACCCATATCTGGCTCAGGAGTCTATCAAGGAGCTGATTGAGACAGGTATGCTGGATAAGGATTATCATGCAGCAGTAGATGATTACAACAATGCAGTGCTTCATGGAATCGTTAAGATTGCTTCCAAGATGGGTATTTCTACAATTCAGTCTTATCAGGGCTCACAGATCTTTGAAGCAATTGGTCTGAATGCAGAAGTGATTGATAAATACTTTACCAATACTGTCTGTAGGGTAGGCGGTCTGTCCATAAAGGATATTGAGAAGCAGGTAGATGACCTTCATTCACTTGCATTTGACCCATTGGGACTGGCAACAGACCTGACTCTGGATAATCCGGGACAGCATAAGGCAAGAAGCGGTGCGGAAGAGCATTTGTACAATCCTGCGACCATCCATATGTTACAGCAGTCTACGAGACTGGGTAATTATGAGATGTTCAAGGAATATACGAAGCTTGTTAATGATGAGACAAGTATCAAGAACCTGCGTGGTCTGATGGACTTTAATTATCCTGAAAAAGGCGTTCCAATCGATGAAGTAGAGAGTGTAGAGAGTATCGTGACCCGTTTCAAGACCGGTGCGATGTCCTATGGTTCTATTTCCAAGGAAGCGCATGAGACTCTGGCAATCGCCATGAATACCCTGCATGGTAAATCCAACAGTGGTGAAGGTGGTGAAGACCTTGACAGAATGGAGATAGGCGCTGATGGACTTAACAGATGTTCTGCAATCAAGCAGGTAGCCAGTGGACGTTTTGGTGTTACCAGCAGATATCTGGTCAGCGCACAGGAGATTCAGATCAAGATGGCACAGGGAGCTAAGCCCGGTGAAGGTGGACATCTGCCTGCAGGTAAGGTTTATCCCTGGGTTGCCAAGACCAGACATTCAACGCCTGGTGTAGGTCTGATCTCACCGCCACCTCATCATGATATCTATTCTATCGAGGACTTGGCACAGTTGATCTATGACTTGAAGAACTCCAACACAGCAGCAAGAATCAGTGTGAAGCTGGTATCTGAGGCTGGTGTAGGTACAGTCGCAGCCGGTGTTGCCAAGGCTGGTGCACAGGTCGTATTGATCTCCGGTTATGATGGCGGTACAGGTGCAGCACCTAAGAGTTCTATTCACAATGCAGGTCTTCCCTGGGAGCTTGGTGTAGCAGAGACACATCAGACCCTGATTCAGAACGGACTTCGTAACAAAGTACGTATCGAGACAGATGGTAAGCTGATGAGTGGTCGTGATGTAGCAATCGCAGCTATGCTCGGTGCAGAGGAATTTGGCTTTGCAACAGCTCCGCTTGTAACAATGGGCTGCGTCATGATGCGTGTATGTAACCTGGATACCTGTCCTGTAGGTATTGCAACACAGAATCCTGAGCTTCGTAAGCGTTTCAAAGGCAAGCCAGAATATGTTATGAACTTCATGAAGTTCATTGCACAGGAGCTTCGTGAATATATGGCTGCTCTGGGTGTCAGAACAGTGGATGAATTAGTCGGCAGAACAGATCTGTTGAAGGTAAAGGATAAGCTTCCAGAAGGAACACCTAAGCTTGATCTGTCACAGATTCTGAGCAATCCTTATACTAAGGAAAAGGCAGTATTTGATCCAAAGCAGGTATATGACTTTGAATTAGAGAAGACCATGGATGAAAGAGTGCTCTTAAAGCAGCTTGACAAAGCACTCCAGACAGGTCAGAAGCGCAGCATTGAAGTTGATGTTATGAATACAGACAGAGCCTTTGGTACAATTCTTGGTTCTGAGATTACCAGAAAATTCGGTGATACCTTAGAGGAAGATACTTTCCGAGTATTATGTAATGGCGCCGGTGGACAGAGTTTTGGTGCTTTTATTCCAAAGGGACTGACACTGGAACTGGTCGGCGATTCCAATGATTACTTTGGAAAAGGACTTTCCGGTGGTAAACTGATCGTATATCCGCCTAAGGGAAGTACATTCAAGCAGGATGAGAATATCATCATCGGTAACGTAGCTCTCTATGGTGCGACCAGCGGTAAGGCTTTTATTAATGGTGTAGCCGGTGAGCGTTTCTGTGTACGTAACTCCGGTGCGATCGCTGTTGTAGAGGGTGTCGGCGATCATGGATGTGAATATATGACAGGTGGTCGTGTGGTTGTACTTGGTACAACAGGTAAGAACTTCGCAGCAGGTATGAGCGGTGGTATTGCTTATGTCATGGATGAAGACAACGACCTGTATATGAGAGTCAACAAAGAGATGGTATCCATGAGTGAGATTACCAACAAATATGACGTCATTGAATTAAAGGATATGATTCAGGAGCATGTTGCTCTGACCAATTCTGAAAAAGGTAAGAAGATTCTGGAGAACTTCGGTGAATACCTGCCTAAATTCAAGAAGATCATTCCTTATGACTACGATAGAATGTTAAAGACCATCGTACAGATGGAGGAAAAAGGTTTAAGCGCTGAACAGGCACAGATCGAAGCATTCTATGCAAACACAAGGAAATAACGGAGGTATAGAGATGGGAAAACCAACAGGATTTTTAGAATATGAAAGAAAAACCTCCAAGGCTGAGGCACCTAAGGAGAGAATCAAGCATTTTAATGAATTCCATACACACTTATCTATGGAGGAACAGAGCAAACAGGGAGCACGCTGCATGGACTGCGGCGTACCCTTCTGTCAGGCTGGTATGACCATTGCAGGTATGACTTCAGGATGTCCTTTGCATAATCTGGTTCCTGAATGGAACGATCTGGCTTACAGTGGCAACTGGGAACGTGCTTATAACCGTCTGAAAAAGACAAACAACTTCCCGGAGTTTACTTCCAGAGTGTGTCCTGCATTATGTGAGAATGCCTGCACCTGCGGCTTGAACGGTGATGCAGTGGCAACCAAAGAGAACGAATACGCCATTATCGAGAACGCCTATGAAAAAGGCTATGCCTGTGCAAAGCCTCCCAAGGTTCGTACCAATAAGAAGGTAGCCGTTATCGGAAGCGGCCCTTCTGGACTGGCGGTAGCAGATCAGCTCAACAAGCGTGGTCACAATGTTACAGTCTTTGAAAGAAGCGACAGAATAGGCGGCTTATTGATGTACGGCATTCCTAACATGAAGCTGGAGAAGCACATTATTGACCGTAAGATCAGGATCATGGAAGAAGAGGGCGTGAAGTTCGTTACCAATACAGATATCGGTAAGGATGCAAAGAGCAAGAAACTTTTAGATGGTTTTGACAGAGTAGTACTGTGCTGTGGTGCTTCCAATCCAAGAGATATCAAAGCACCGGGCAGAGATGCAAAAGGCATTTATTTCGCAGTAGATTTCTTAAAGGGCGTAACGAAGAGTCTGCTGGATTCCAACTTAAAGGACGGCAATTTCGTATCTACCAAGGATAAGCACGTAGTCATTATCGGAGGTGGTGATACAGGTAACGACTGTGTTGGTACGTCTATCCGTCTGGGTGCGAAGTCCGTAACACAGATCGAGATGATGCCAAAGGCTCCAGATCATCGTGCTGCCAACAATCCATGGCCTGAATGGCCTAAGATCTGTAAGACAGATTATGGTCAGGAAGAAGCAATTGCCATGTTCGGACATGATCCGAGAATCTATGAATCTACTGTGAAGGAATTTATTAAGGATAAGAATGGCAATCTGAGTGCTGTTAAGATCGTGAAGCTTGCCTGGGAGAAAGACCCTGAGACAGGCAGAATGAATATGAAGGAGATTCCTGATAGCGAGCAGATTCTGGAGGCACAGATAGTACTGATCGCAGCAGGTTTCCTGGGAAGTCAGAAGTATGTAACGGATGCCTTTAAGGTAGCTGTTGATGGCAGAAGCAATGTCAAGACAGAAGCCGGTAAGTATAAGACCAGCGTGGATAATATTTTCACTGCTGGGGATATGCATACGGGACAGTCTCTGGTAGTCAAGGCAATCAGACAAGGCAGAGAATGCGCCAGAGAAGTGGATGAGAGCCTGATGGGCTACTCCAATATGTTTATACAGTAAATAGGGACGCACCGCCTCGTTGCGGCTCGCTAGATATAGTTTATTTCAAGAAAGCACAGATATTTCATTCGAAGACACGTTTTCACTCCGCTGCTCGATGTAGCGGTACATAAGGGTGCATGAGCTTATCAGCTCCTGCGCCCTAAGTACCGACACTCGCAGAGGGTCTTCTTATGAAACATTCTGTGCTTTCTTGCTATTTACATACAAGATGGCGAGCCGCACCGAGGCGGTGCTGTCTATTGCAAGTGTTTGAAAAGGGATGGAGGGGGACGGCGAGCTGACGCCGCCTGGGATGTGAATATGCTAAGATTGGTTGTACTCTTTGGTATGGATTGTTTTTATGTATATTAATCTTCGTAATGCCCACGGCATGAAATAATTTTGATATTTTGTAATTCGTCTATTTCATAAACAAGTCTGTTTACTTCGTCAATGCGTCTTGAGAAACCTGGACGATATTTTAATTTTTCAGGCTTTCCTGTGCCTTCCAATGTGCCATTATTTCGAATGTCTTTTAATAGTGCATTGATTCTCTTTAGGGTTTTCTTATCCTGAGTCTGCCAATAAAGGTAGTCTTCAAAGGCTTCTTTGGAAAATGTAAAATCATTCATCTGCCATACGCTCCAGTTCTTCCATTGATTTTACAACAACATCTCCATTTTTGAGTTGAGCAAGACTGCGATCAAGCTTTGCAAGGTATTCGGCATTGCGTTTGGCTTTTTGCAATTCGTTATACTCATGCTCTGAGACAATGACAACATTTCTGTTTTGCTTTCTTGAAACAATGACAGGTTCACCATTAAATGCTGTATCCATATAATCTTTTAATTTAGCTCTAAGGTCTATAGGCTTAATTGCTATCATAAAAACACTCCTTTGCGTACTGAAAACGGTACTGTTTTATGTACTTATATTTTAACTATATGCTATTATAATGTGCATGTCAAATAAAATAATACATTCATAAGCCTGATATTGATAATTATATTTTTTATATGTAATATGGTGGTAAATAATTATAAGGTGTTAAAAGGAGGTTCCATATGCAGCAGGCGAGAAAGTTAAGACGTGGTGATAAGGTAGCAATTGTCAGTTTATCCAGTGGTATGCTTGGAGAGGAATATTGCAGCCATAATATAGAAATTGGTGTGAGGCGTTTGAGAGAATATGGACTGGAGCCTGTTTTTATGCCAAATACATTGAAGGGTGTGCAGTATCTGAAAGACCACCCGGAGGCGAGGGCAGCGGATTTAAAGTCGGCTTTTCTTGATGATACGATAGCAGGAATTATCTGCGCAATTGGTGGTGATGATACATATCGTTTATTACCTTATTTAATGGAAGACAGGAAATTTGTGGATGCCGTGCAGGCACATCCGAAGCTGTTTACAGGTTTTTCTGATACTACAGTGAATCATCTCATGTTCTATCGGTTAGGGTTATCTACCTACTATGGTCCGAACTTTATTTGTGACCTGGGGGAAATTGCAAATGAAATGCTGCCTTATAGCAGGAGAGCTTTCGAGAGTTATTTGGAGGGAAGGGAATATAAAGAGATTGCATCCAGTGAAGTCTGGTATGAGGAGAGGACGGATTTTTCAAGAGCAGCAGTAGGAACGGAGCGAATAAGCCATAAAGAAGTGAGAGGCTATGAATTATTACAGGGTAAAAAGGTGTTTGAGGAAAGATTACTAGGTGGCTGTCTGGAGAGCTTATATGATATTCTGACTACGACACGATATGACGATGAACAGGCTGTATGTGAGAAGTATGGTTTATTTCCATCCAAGGAAGAATGGACAGGGAAGATACTGTTTGTAGAGACTTGTGAGGAAAAGCCACAGCCTGCACTTTTTGAAAAAGAGCTGGAGGCATTAAAGGCTAGAGGGGTGTTTGACGTTGTTGCGGGAGTTATTGTAGGAAAGCCGCAGGATGAAGCCTTTTATGAGGAATATAAGGAAATATGGCAAAAGACAGTAAATAATGACCAGCTTCCTATTGTATATAATGTTAATTTCGGACATGCGACACCTCGTTGTGCCTTGCAGTATGGAGCCATGGCAAGAGTGGATATGGAGAAGAAAGTCATCATTTTTTCATAAAGCAATTGACATATAACGTACAAATCAGTAGAATATAATGCATAGGCGAATATAAGTAGTACTATTTAGAACTACTAATAAATAATAAAAAGGAGACATGACAATGAGATTAGGAATTTTAGGCTATGGCAACCTTGGAAAAGGTATAGAGTATGCAGTTCGTCAGAACGCAGACGTAGAATTAAAGGCAGTATTTACCAGACGTGATCCTGCTTCTGTAAAGATTCAGACAGCAGGTGTGCCTGTATACCATGTGGATGAAGTAGAAGCTCATAAGGATGAGATTGATGTGCTGGTTATCTGCGGCGGCAGTGCGACAGATTTACCTCATCAGACACCGGAGTATGCGAAGTATTTCAATGTTATCGACAGCTTTGACACACATGCCAATATCCCACAGCATTTTGCAAATGTTGATAAGGTGGCAAAGGAGAACGGTCACATTGCATTGATTTCAGCAGGCTGGGATCCTGGAATGTTCTCTCTGAACCGTTTATATGCAAACTGCATTCTTCCAGAAGGCAATGATTATACTTTCTGGGGAAAAGGTGTAAGCCAGGGACATTCTGATGCCATCCGCCGTATCAAAGGTGTAAAGAATGGCAAGCAGTATACCATTCCTGTTCAGTCTGCATTAGACGCTGTTCGTAATGGCGAGAATCCTGAATTGACTACCAGACAGAAGCATACAAGAGAGTGCTTCGTAGTAGCAGAGGAAGGTGCAGACCTGGCACAGATTGAGAACGATATCAAGACAATGCCTAACTATTTTGCAGATTATGATACAACAGTTCATTTCATCACAGAGGAAGAATTGGAGCGTGACCACAGCGGTATTCCTCATGGTGGTTTCGTGTTCCGTACAGGCGTGACTGGCTGGAATAAAGAGAACAAGCATGTAATTGAGTACAGCCTGAAGCTGGATTCAAACCCTGAATTTACTTCATCTGTTATTGTAGCATATGCAAGAGCTATCAACAGACTTCATCAGGAAGGACAGACAGGCTGCAAGACTGTATTTGATATCGCACCTGCATACCTCAGCCCATTAAGCGGAGAAGAATTAAGAGCACATTTACTGTAAAAGACACGGACAAAGGAGAAAAGATGGAATCCTATATTAATCAGGTAGATTTTTTCAAGGGCAATGATCCTGAGAAGATCGCACAGGAGTATGGAACACCTTTATATGTATATAATGAAGAAATCATCCGCAAGCATATGGATGCAGTGGCGAAGGTAATTACGAAATATCCCTATACAGCGAATTATTCTGTAAAAGCCAATACCAACATCCATATATTGAAGCTTGCGCTGGAAGAAGGCAATAACTGTGATGCCATGAGCATCGGTGAGATTCGTATGCTGCAAAAGGCAGGCTTCCCCACAGACCGCATTTTCTATGTACCAAACAATGTATCAGAGGAAGAACTGAAAGAGGCAATCTCAATTGGGGTTATGACCAGCCTTGACAGTCTGGCACAGCTGGAATTATACGGTTCTCTGAATCCGGGCGGCAAGTGTGCAGTGCGTCTCAATCCGGGAGTTGGTGCAGGCCATCATGAGAAGGTCGTAACAGCCGGTAAAAAGACGAAATTCGGTATTGCAGAGGAAGATATTGATCAGATTTTTGAAATTGCAGCCAGATATCAGCTGACCATTGCAGGAATCAATCAGCATATTGGTTCTCTGTTTATGGACCCTGAACCATATTTGAAGGCAGTATCTAATCTGCTTCGTATCGCAGAGAGATTCCCCAATCTGGAATTTATTGACTTTGGCGGCGGTTATGGCATCCCTTATCATAAGCTGGATGATGAGGCTGAGTTTGACATGGAGAGTTTCAGGCAGCGTCTGGTTCCGATTCTGGATCAGTTTGTGGCGAAATACGGACGAGCACCGCTTTTCAAATCAGAACCGGGTCGTTATTGTGTGGCAGAAGGAAGTGTGATTCTTGGCAGAGTCCATGCTGTGAAACAGAATGCAGGCAAGAAATATGTAGGAACAGATGTCGGCATGAATGTGCTGGTACGTCCATCCATGTATGATTCCTGGCATGACATTGAAGTGCTTCGCAATGGACAAGTCGTTCCAAGAGCGGATATGGAAGAGCAGACAGTGACCGGTAACATCTGCGAGTCAGGTGATTTACTGGCAAAAGACCGTATGCTTCCTCAGATCAGAAGAGGTGATCTGGCTTGTATTCTCGATACAGGAGCATATGGATACAGCATGTGTTCTTCTTACAATTCCAGACCAAGACCAGCAGAGGTCATGATCTGCAAGGATGGCAGCATGAAGCTGATCCGTAGACGAGAGACAATCGAAGATCTTATGGCATATATGTAAACGACAGGTTATGCCCAATATGTTTGTAAAAAGCATATTGGGCATAATTTTATTATCCTTGTCAGAAACTGAATGCTGTGATAGTATGTAAAATAAACTCAGATTTGCAGATGTTGGAAAGGCATGGTAATCAATATGACAAGTGAAGAGAAGAAGAAAAGAAAACGCAGGAATCTCATGATTACATTGG
>CAVBMG010000041.1:0-28142 GCA_963596435.1 Agathobacter sp. | reverse complement strand
AACAGATTAAATGACAGAAACATTGAATTAACTTCTGAACAACTGGAAAGGTTAAGCGATGGAACGCGAAAAGCAGGAGAAAAAGGTATCAGGGAATCACTGGTGCTGGTAGATGAGCTTGCATTTATCGTGAATACCGGAAGCAACACAGTAATAACAGCAATGGATCAAGCAGAAACAAAAGAGAATATATTTACAAATATTGATGGAGCCGTAATTATATAACAGCCGGACCTTACAAGGAGGCTTGTGTTTTCCGAATGATAGAAGAAAACAGATGCGGCGTCGAACAGGAGGTCATTTCACTATGATGAGATCACTTTACTCTGGCGTATCAGGTTTGAAGACACACCAGACCAAGATGGACGTTATTGGTAACAATATCGCCAACGTTAATACAACTTCATACAAGACCATGTCAATCAACTTCTCTGATCTGATGTATCAGACCACGCAGGCAGCGACAGGTCCTAATGCCACAACAGGAACAGCAGGAACCAACCCGAGACAGATCGGTCTTGGTGTACAGACAGCAGCGATTTCCACTAAGATTACAGAGGAAGGCGCTACACAGTCTACAGGTAATCCTTTTGATTTAAAGATTTCCGGTGATGAGTTCTTCATCGTAAGCGATGGCAGCAATACATATTTCACAAGAGACGGTTCTTTCTATGTAGATGCAGCTGGTAATCTTGCAATGTCCAGTACAGGATATAACGTAATGGGCTGGGGCGTTGATGAAGAGACAGGTAATATCAAGAAAGATACAGTACAGCCACTGGTAATCATGGGTAGTGATTATCTTACCTATGGCGCTGAGAATACAACTGCTGCAACAGCATCCGGTATCATTGACTGGAATGATGATGACCAGGGTGAAAAAGCAGGTAAGACATTAAGCTTACAGATTTATGATAATCTGGGTTACAGCTATACAGTTAAGTATGGACTTCATAATGCAGTAGAAGGAAAAGAAGGAAAGAATTACAGCTTCTATGTAACACTGGATTCCATTACAGATTCAACAGGCAAACAGCTGGATATCAGTAATGTAAAATTCGGAAGCACCAGTGAGAGCATTGCGCTGGATGGTATGACATATGGAGTATCTGGATCTACAGTTACGACAACCAAAGCTACTGTTTCTATAAATGGTGTTGCAACCAGCACTACAATTGCATATGCTGTGGCTAAGACCAAGGATGCAAATGGAACAGAGACATCAACAACTGTTATTTTATATCCTACATCAACAACAATTGGCGATACATCAACAACGGTTACATTAGAGGATGGAACTCAGATTACAAATGCATTTGTTCTATTCGATTCCACTGGAAATATAAATACAAATCCTAATACAGGTGAGCCAACAGGAAATGCAATTTTTACAGCGTTGTATGGAGATAAGATATCACCGTCAGATATTCAGGCAGGTACAGTTGCATCTGATGGCACGTTAACGGTAACTAAGAGAACGGTAACCAACGCGGCAATCCTTAATTACTCCGGTCAGGATGGTAAATTCATGACAAATGGAAGTACTGGCGGCGAGAACGGTGTAACCATGGATCTCTCCAGCCTTGGTTTGGCATTTACCAACGTTACTGTAGATTTCTCCAAGGCAGTTGTTACTGACAACAGCGGTAAATCAACAATCAGCCTTGAGAAAGGTGATGCAGACGATAAGAATGCAGGACGTGAGAGCGGCACTCTTCAGGGTGTATCCATTCAGACTAACGGTATGATCTATGCATCATACACCAACGGACAGAAGAGACTTCTCGGACAGATCGCAGTAGCAGAATTCGCAAATGCATCAGGTCTTCAGAAAGAAGGAGATAATCTATATTCAGCGACTAAGAACTCTGGTGATTTCAATGGTATCGGTATTGACATTACAGAGAATGGTGACGCCATGAACACAGGTGTTCTGGAAATGAGCAATGTAGATCTTTCTTCTGAATTTACAGACATGATCACAACACAGAGAGGTTTCCAGGCAAACAGCCGTATTATCACAGTATCTGATACACTTCTGGAAGAACTGGTAAACCTGAAGAGATAACATTAACTACATAAATCATTGACAACACAGGAATGACATCATAGAGGATAAAAAGATTACAGAAGGGGTTATGCGAGTCATGCCCCTTTTCTGATAAAATGCACTACAGCATTCATCCTGCATTATGGAGAAAGAAAGGAAGTTGCAATATGATAGAGATAACAAAGCTGAACGGAGTCAAAATGCTGGTAAATACCAGCCTGATCGAAACGGTAGAGGAGACACCGGATACTGTGATTACGTTAACTTCCAGTAAAAAAATTATCGTAAAAGAAAGTAGGCAAGATGTGAAAAACTTAGTGAAATTAGCAAGAAAAGAAATTTTTGCATCAGATAAAGAAGATAATTGATATTTTTGCGTAAAATATTCAGAAAATTGTTGCAATTTATGTAACCTTACAGTATTATAGTAATAGAGATTAGCAAAGGAAAAGCTTTGCAGATAAAAGGGGTGTGTAGAAGTGGATATAGCGTCTTTAATTGGTATCGTTGCGTGCCTGGGACTGGTTATGTTCGGTATTGTATCGGGTGATGACGGTATGGCAGCGATAGGATTCTTCGTTGACCCGCCATCCATGCTGATTACTTTTGGTGGTGCATTCATGGCTACTATGGCATCAGTAACGTTGCCGGATTTCATTGGCGGACTGAAAAGCTTTACTTTGATTTTTAAGACAGAGTCAGCCAATATACCTGAAATGATAACCAAGATTATTGATCTGTCCAACGTAGCAAGAAAGGAAGGACTTCTTTCTTTGGAAGAAGCAGCCAGTGATCTGGATGATGCTTTTATGAAAAAAGGTATTCTTCTGATCGTCGATGGTACAGATCCGGAACTGGTCAGAGGTATTCTGGAGACAGAGCTGGTAAGTATTGAAGGAAGACATAAGGATAAAATAGGATTCTGGGAGACTTTGGGTTCTATGGGTCCTGCATGGGGTATGATTGGTACTCTGGTAGGTCTGGTTATCATGTTACAGCATATGACAGATCCTTCTTCCCTTGGACCATCCATGGCAACCGCGTTAATTACAACATTCTATGGTTCCTTGCTTGCAAACTGGATCTGCGGACCTGTTGGTAACAAGTTAAAAACCAAGAATGCTGCTGAAATACAAGCAAAAGAAATTATGATCGAGGGACTTTTGTCTATTCAGGCAGGAGAGAACCCAAGAGTTATTGAAGAAAAATTAAAATCATTTATGTCACCTAAGGACAGACCTGCTGCAACAGAAGAAGGAGCTGGAGGTGAAGCTTAATGGCGAAGAAGAAACCTGAAGAAGTAAAGAAGGGCCTTGACGAATGGATGGGTACTTTCTCGGATATGATGACTTTGCTGATGTGCTTCTTCGTTATGCTGTTCGCAATGTCTAATGTAGATGAGGCAAAATTTGATGAAGTATCACAGTCCTTTCAACAGAACTTCAGCATTTTTAAAGGCGGAGCCAAAGCAATCGGCGACGGAGTTCTGGTCAGCAACGGTGTCAGTCAGTTGAACATGCTGGATGAGTATATTAACAGTACTGGTAAAGTGGCAGACAGTGATACACAAAATACTGAATTCAAAGAAAATGCCCAGGGTGAGATGGATTCCAAGATGCAGGAGCTTGCAGAAGAACTGGGAGCATCCAAGGAAGAAATCAAGGAATTACAGGAATCTATCCAGAATCTTGAAAACGAGAAATTAAAGCTTTCCGAGGAATTGGCAGAGAGAATAGAAGAATCTTTGGCAGAAAATTTCCTGTCAGATCAGGTTGATGTAACATTTGACGCAAATTGTGTCATTCTGACCTTCAACGGAGCCTTCCTATTTGATTCTGGCAAGGCAGATCTCAAGACAGAAGCATTACCGATGTTAAATAAGATCGGAAAGATATTAAGTAAATATGCGGATGACAACATAGAAATAGAAGGTCATACCGATTCTGTCCCACTCAATGGTGGCAGATATGAAAATAATGATGTATTGAGCAGCTATAGAGCGTTAGCGGTATTTGATTACCTGAAGGATAACGCTTCCATAGATCCAAGTATTATGAAGCATTCGGGACGAGGGGAATATGAACCGATTGCGGATAATTCAACGCCGGAAGGCAGAGCAAAGAACAGAAGAGTTGAAATCAAAATCTATAACGCATTGAGTGCCTATTAAAAGGGGGAGTGCATGAAATGAAAAAAAATCTATTATCTATTATTATTCTTGCATTGTTAGTGGTGAACATCGTATTATCAGCAATTATGATGATCAGCGTAACAAGCGCATCTAAGAAGACTGCAGCACTGGTGTCTGATATCTCTACCATTATCGGTCTGGAGATTGACGGATTACCCAAATCAGAGACAGTCGGTTCCGTATCCATGGCAAACACAGAAGTATATAACATATCCGATGAACTTACGATACCTCTTAAAAATGACGAAGATGGTACAGGCCATTTCGCAGTAGGTAAGGTTTCTTTATCAATGGATACGACCAATAAGGATTATGCGACATATTCTGCAACTCTTGAATCTAAAGAGGGATTGATCACAGATATTATATTCAGTGTATTTGGCAGTCATACAGTTGATGAAGCCAAGAGCAATCCAGAAGTTCTTAAATCTGAAATCTTACAGAAGATTCAGGAATTATTTGGTTCAGACTTTATTTATGGAGTGTCCTTTAATTTCTTGTATCAGTAATATATCTCTTAAATCAGGCTACAGGGGGTGATTGGCGAAATGGGAGACGTATTATCTCAAAATGAGATTGACAGTTTGCTTGCAGCGTTGAGCAGTGGCGAACTGGACGTAGAGGACATGCAGGAAAAAGATGAAAAACAAGTCAAGAATTACGACTTTTCCAGACCTGCCAAGTTCTCTAAGGAACATCTTAGAACGTTGGGCATGATTTTTGAACATTATGGAAGATTACTATCTACTAATTTACCGGTATATCTACGGAAGAACGTGCAGGTAAGTGTAGCGAGTTCGGAAACAGTAACCTTTGCAGAATTTTCAAATGCATTATCGAACCCGGTATTACTTACAATTGTCAACTTTTCACCGATGCAGGGCAGTATTATTATGGAACTGACCAGCGGACTCGGCTATGCGATTATTGACAGAATGCTGGGTGGCAAAGGAGAAACACTGGAAAAGACCAGAGAATTCTCCGAAATAGAAATGAGCATTATTGAACGAATCATGGTTATCTGTATGCAGCTGCTTAGAGAACCATGGAAGAATGTGGCGGAGATTAATCCATTTCTGGAAAGAATTGAGACAAATCCGCAGTTCGCTCAGATCATTTCACCCAGTGACATGGTAGCGCTAGTTACCATGAATGTTAAGATCGGTGATGTGGAAGGGTTGATGAATGTATGTCTTCCGTTTTTCACATTAGAGTCCGTTATGGATAGATTGAATACGAAATTCTGGTATTCCAATCTACAGAAAATGGATGAAGAAGATTATGAACAGTTTCTTGAAGTTATGGTACGTAAGGTGGATGTGCCTGTTAAGGCTGTCCTGGGTAAGAGCGTGATCACAGTAAATGATTTCGTAAATATTCAGGTCGGTGACATCATCAGACTGGATTCCAAAGTGGATGATGAGATGGATGTTTATGTAGGCAATATTAAGAAATTCACCGCAGTGCCGGGAGCTAGTAAAGAGAATTATGCTATGAGAGTAACATCAGTGATACGGGAGGAGGAGTAAAGGCAATGGATGGTATGTTATCTCAGGATGAAATAAATGCGCTGCTTAATGGCATTGACTTGTCAGCTGATGACAAAAGCAGTGCAGCTGCTGCCACTGCAACAGCGGATGGTAGTGAAGGGGATTTAACAGATGTAGAGAAAGATGCGATTGGGGAAGTAGCCAATATCAGTATGGGGACTTCTGCAACTACACTGTATTCTTTAGTAAACCGTAAGGTCAATATTACAACTCCGGTAGTTGAAATGACTACTTGGGAAGAAGTAATAGCCAACTATGAAAAACCATGTGTTTTTATTCAAATCAAATATACGGTAGGCTTGAATGGCACGAACATTCTGGTACTGAAAGAACATGATGTAAAAGTCATTACAGACCTGATGATGGGTGGAGACGGTACCAATGTAGATGGAGAGATCAGCGAATTGCATTTGAGTGCAATTTCCGAAGCCATGAATCAGATGATGGGATCTTCGGCGACTTCTCTTTCATCCATGCTTGGCAAGACAATTGATATCAGCCCACCAGAAGCAAGTCTTGTAGATCTTCAGACAAAAGAACCATCAGAGTTATCTCCTTTCCTGGAGGAGAAATTCGTTAAGATTTCTTTCAAAATGCAGATAGAAGATCTGGTTGATTCTACATTGATGCAGTTATATCCGTTAGATTTTGCAAAATCCATTTACAAGACCTTTATGGAACAGCAGATGGGCGGAGCTGTAGAAGAAACACCAACACCGCCACCTGCACCACAGGCAGCAGCACCAACACCGGCGCCTGCACCACAACCTGTTCCAACACCACAGCCTGCACCTCAGATGCAGATGGGTATGCCTCCTACAGGAATGCCGATGAACAATGGAATGCCTATGAATAGCGGAATGCCTTCGTATGGAGCACCATATGGAATGCCGAATATAAATATTCAGCCGGCACAATTCCAGAGCTTTGCTCCTGCCAATACAGAAATGGTGAGCGCAGAAAGCATTGGATTAATTAAGGATGTACCATTAGAGGTAACTGTAGAACTTGGCAGAACTACAAAATCTATTTCTGATATTCTGGAATTTGCTCCGGGAACAATTATTGAACTGGACAAGATAGCCGGCGAACCTATTGATGTTCTTGTAAACGGTAAGTTCGTAGCTAAGGGCGAAGTTGTAGTTATTGAAGAAAGCTTTGGCGTCAGAATCATGGAGATTATTAAATAAACGTCACAGTCAGGCACAAATAATTTGGAGGAGAATTTAAATGGCAAAAAGAATTCTGATCGTAGATGATGCTGCATTTATGAGAATGATGATCAAAGACATTTTAACTAAGAATGGTTATGAAATCGCAGCAGAAGCAGAAAATGGCAAAGTAGCTGTAGATAAATATAAGGAAGCTGCACCGGATCTTACACTGATGGATATTACCATGCCGGAGATGGATGGTATTCAGGCACTGAAAGGAATCAAGGCAATTGACCCTTCTGCAAATGTAATCATGTGTTCTGCAATGGGACAGCAGGCAATGGTAATTGAAGCAATTCAGTCCGGCGCTAAAGACTTCATTGTAAAGCCTTTCCAGGCAGAAAGAGTATTAGAGGCAGTAAAGAAAGTAGTAGGTTAATATGCTGTTATCAATGACATCCAACAGGTTAGACTCTATAGTTCAACTGATTACCGCAGTATGTATTTTTATATTTGTATTAGCTTTAGCTTATTTTACGACGAAATTAACAGCGGGCTTCCAGAAAAGTAAACTGGCAAGCCCAAATGTGGAAGTTATTGAAACTTTTCGGCTTACGCAGAATAAATATATTCAGATTGTAAGAGTCGGCACCAGATATTATTCCATAGCTGTCTGTAAGGATACGATTACGATGCTAGGAGAATTAAATGGCGAAGATCTTACGATACCGGAGACGGGAACTGGAACGACAGTGAGTTTTAAAGAGATTTTGGACAAGGCAAAAGGAATTAAGCATAAGAAGTAGGTGGGTTCATGAAAGATTTAAAACTTCGGGATAAGGTCAGAACCTTATTGTATATGATAGGAATGGTTGCAGTACTTTTTATGGCAGAGACTACGATCGCATATGCAACAAGTGATGATGACGCTTTATCTGATTCCATTCTCTCAGAGCAGCCGGTAGATGAGAACAGAACGAACATCAGAGAGCCGGGTTCGTCAGAGAATGCAGATGATTTAAAGCAATTAAATATAGCGAACAGCCTTACAGTTTCTTATGACGGAGGCAATGGAGAACTGGCTGGAACATTAAGAATTTTATTAATTCTGACAGCAATTTCTCTGGCACCGATTTTACTTGTAACGATTACTTCTTTTACAAGAATTCTGATCGTACTTCATTTTACAAGACAGGCGCTTAATACTACATCGGCGCCACCCAATCAAGTGCTGATCGCAATTTCATTATTTTTGACGTTCTTTATTATGCAGTCTACTTTCAGCCAGATTTATACAGATGCTGTAGTACCTTTTGAAAATGGGGATATACAGTTGGAAGAGGCGATGGATCTTGCGATTGCTCCGATGAGAGAATTCATGGCAGGTCAGACGCAGGTCAAGGATGCAGATGCATTCATGCAGATAGCAGATATTCCATGGGACGGAACAGACTGGAAAGAAGTACCTACATCGGTGTTGATTCCAAGCTTTATCATCAGCGAACTCAGATCTGCATTTATTATGGGCTTTATCATTTACATACCGTTTATTGTCATAGATATGGTAGTTGCGTCAGTACTGATGAGTATGGGTATGATGATGCTTCCGCCAACGACAATTTCAATGCCATTCAAGATTCTTTTATTTGTGCTGGCAGATGGATGGAATTTAGTCATAGTAAATCTTGTCAGAACATTCTATTAGGAGGTGCGGCATGAGTACAGAAATGGTAACAGATATGATGCAGGAAGCACTGTTTCTGATATTGAAGACATCAGCGCCACTTTTGATCGTATCACTGGTAATTGGTTTGATAGTCAGTATTTTTCAGACAGTTACATCAATTCAGGAACAGACACTTACCTTTGTGCCAAAGATGGTCGGAATGTTCGTAGGATTGATGCTTTTAGGACACTGGATGTTAAATGAAATGTCCACTTATATGGAAGATTTGTGGAGAAACTTCACAATCTATATTCGGTAAAAGGCAATAATCGGAAAGGAGTTCTTGGACAGCATGGTTGACTTATCTTTTCCGGTGCGGGAGTTGGAATATTTCCTGCTGGTGTTTGCAAGAGTCGCAACTTTTGTATTTGCAGCACCATTCTTTAGTCAGAAGGGTGTACCCAATCAAGTAAAAATTGGATTAAGTGTGTTCGTTGCCTATATTATGTATGCTTTCGTTCAGCCGCACACATATCCGGAATACAGTACCGTATTTGGTTATAGTGTCATTATAGCGAAGGAAGTAGCAGTAGGTCTGTTCTTGGGAGCAGGAGCACAACTGTGTACTTCCATTGTTTTATTTGCGGGAAGAATCATAGATATGGAGATTGGATTATCCATGGCGAATGTATTTGATCCAACCACCAATCAACAATCATCTATTTCGGGATTGTTTTTACAGTATGGTGTCATGCTGATTCTGTTCGCAACAGGGCTTCACAGATATCTTCTGGCAGCTTTAAAAGAGACATTTACACTGATTCCCATAGGTGGGGCAGTATTCCATATGGATAATCTGCTGGCATGTGTAATAGGGTTTCTGAGTGATTATATCGTTATAGGTTTCCGTATATGCTTACCGGTATTTGCAAGCATTATGCTGATGAATATCGTGTTGGGACTTCTGGCAAAGCTGGCACCACAGATGAATATGTTTTCTGTTGGTATTCAGTTGAAGCTGTTAGCAGGTCTGGGAGTATTGGTATTAACGATCGGTATGCTACCCAGTGTATGTAATTTTATTACAACGAAAATGCAGCAGATGGTTGTATCCGTAGTGAAAGGACTGATGTGATGTTAGAATTAAATCTGCAGTTCTTCGCAGCAGAAGGACCTGGCGGTGAGAAAACAGAAGAACCTACTGCCAAAAAGAAACAGGATACAAGAAAAGACGGTAAAGTAGCAAAAAGTAAGGAATTATCCAGTGGCGTAGAGCTGATAGCACTTTTCCTGATATTGAAATTCTGGATTGGCAATATGGGAGAAGGATTTCTGGAATTATTCCAGAACATATATGAGAAGTTTCCACAGTATACCACATATTTGGGAGGCAATATCGTTAAAAGAGATTACAGCATTCTTTTTCGGGATGTATACATAGATATATTGAAGCTGTTGCTTCCGTTCTTTGCAGTAGGCGTTGCAATAGCATTCATAGTCAATATGGTTCAGTTCAAGTTTCAGATATCCACGAAACCTTTACAGCCCAAGTTCAGTAAGCTGAATCCGGTATCTGGTATGAAGAGACTGTTCTCGGCAGAGAAACTGATGGAGTTGTTTAAATCCATATTAAAGGTTGTTCTGATCTGCTATATTGTATATAGCACAATAAAAGACGACTGGAAGTATTTGTTTCAGTTATATGATATGCCTTTGAATCAGGCAATTGAACTCATAGGCAATATTGTTATTAATTTGGGGTTGAAAGTATCGCTTTTCTTCATGGTCATCGCGTTTGCTGATTTTGCATATCAGAAGTACAAGTTCAACAAAGACATTAAGATGACAAAACAGGAAGTAAAAGATGAATATAAAAATGCAGAAGGTGATCCGCAGATCAAAGGTAAGATCAGGCAGAAGATGAGAGAAGTCTCTCAGAGAAGAATGATGCAGGATCTGACCCAGGCGGATGTGGTTATTACAAACCCGACACACTTTGCAGTAGCAATTAAGTATACGCCAGAGGCGCATTCAGCACCTGTGGTAGTAGCAAAAGGAGCAGATTATCTGGCGCAGAAAATAAAGGGGATAGCCAGAGAAAATGGCATAGAGATTGTAGAGAACAAACCTCTAGCCAGAATGCTGTATGCGAATGTAGATGTAGGCCAGGAAGTACCGCCTGAACTGTATCAGGCAGTGGCAGAAGTATTGGCGATGGTCTACAAAATGCAGGGAAAGCTATAAGACATCAAAGGGGAGATTTAAAGGATGAAGAAGCAGGACTTAGGAGTAGCATTATATATACTTGCAGCATTCGTCATGTTGATTGTTCCAATACCGAACACATTATTGGATATACTGCTGGCATTTAATATGGCATTGGCGTTTACTATATTGTTTACGACCATGTTTGCCAAGGAAGTACTGGATATGTCCTATTATCCAACTATCCTGTTGTTTACGACAATATTCAGAATTGCATTGAACGTATCTTCAACACGTTTGATCCTTTCTACAGGTAATCCTGGTAACGTAGTTGCTACCTTCGGACAGTTCGTAGGCGGCGGCGACATGGTAATCGGTATTGTAGTATTTATCATTCTGATTCTGGTTCAGTTCATTGTTATCAACAAAGGTTCTGAACGAGTAGCAGAAGTAACAGCCAGATTTACACTGGATGCGATGCCTGGTAAACAGATGGCGATAGATGCGGACTTAAATACAGGAGCCATTACAGATGCACAGGCAAAAGAGAGACGACAGAAATTACAGGATGAAGCAAGCTTCTTCGGTTCCATGGATGGTGCTGTTAAGTATGTAAAGGGAGATGCAACGGCAGGTCTTATTATTACAGGTGTCAATATCATCGGTGGTATCCTCATGGGTATGTTAAGACAGGGCATGGACATCAACTCAGCTCTTGATAAATATGTCATCCTGACAATCGGTGATGGACTTGTCAGCCAGATTCCTTCTTTGTTGATTTCTTTATCAACAGGTATCCTGGTAACGAAAGGCTCCAAGGAAGCAGACTTTGGTGCAGTGCTTGTAAAACAGCTCTTTGGTCTGCCCAAAGTACTCTACATGGTAGGTGCGGTTCTGATTTTCCTTGGTATCGTAACACCTTTGAACAATCTGATTTTCTTACCTTTAGGTGGAATCTTCATTATCTGTGGCAGAATGATAGCAAACACGATAGAGACTGCGCAGATAGAGACACAGGCAGATACGGAAGAAGAATCGGCAGAAGAGATCAGGCGGCCTGAGAACGTGAATTCACTGTTACAGGTGGACCCGATTGAATTGGAATTTGGATATGGTATCATTCCACTGGCTGATGTGAATCAGGGTGGAGACCTCCTGGATCGTGTTGTTATGATCAGACGTCAGATCGCACTGGAACTTGGTACAGTTGTTCCTATTATTCGATTAAGAGATAATATCCAGTTAAATCCAAATCAATATATTATTAAGATAAAAGGCATTCAGGTCAGCGAAGGAGAGATCCTGTTTGATCATTATATGGCTATGAACCCCGGATTTGTCGAGGAAGAGATTTCCGGTATACCAACCTTCGAACCATCCTTCCATTTGCCGGCAATCTGGATTACAGAGAGTCAGAGAGAGAGAGCAGAGAGTGTAGGATATACAGTAGTAGATCCGCCTTCTATCATAGCAACACATTTGACAGAAATCATCAGACAGTATCTTGCAGAACTTCTTACCAGACAGGATGTACAGAATCTGGTCAACAATGTCAAGGAATCCAATCCATCACTTGTGGAAGAGCTTGTGCCTAAGCTTCTGGGACTGGGAGACATTCAGAAAGTATTGCAGAATCTGTTAAAAGAAGGAATCTCTGTCAGAGACCTGGTTACTATTTTTGAAACACTTGCTGATCATGCAGCAACTACCAGAGATACGGATATACTGACTGAATATGTTCGACAGAGCCTGAAGAGGGCAATAACCAATAAATATTTCCCATCTAATGAAACCACCAGCGTGGTTACGCTGGATCCGAAGCTGGAGCAGGAGATCATGAGCAGTGTCAAACAGACAGAACAGGGTGCTTATCTTACTCTTGATCCGGATAAGACAAAGGCAATTGTGGCTTCTGTTGAAACGGAAGTTGGCAAGCTGGAGAAGCTTGGCAAGAACCCTATCGTAATAACTTCTCCTATCGTCAGAATGTATTTCAAACGACTGACAGAAGATTATTACAAAGACCTCATAGTTGTTTCGTATAACGAAATAGATGCAAATGTAGAATTACAATCGGTAGGAATGGTGACGGCATAATGATTATTAAGAAATTTCAGGGGAAAACAAAGGAAGAAGCACTGGAGTGCGCTAAGAAGGAACTGGGCGAAGGCATTGTAGAAATGAATGTCAAAACAGTAAAAGCAAAAGGATTGCTGGGCGTCTTCAAAGGCACCAAGATTGAAGTAACTGTGGCAAAAGAGGAAGAAAACGAGAAGTATGGAATTGCATCAGCCAAAGCTCATAGCGAGAAGGAAGTTAAGGATGGCGTGGCACTGTCTTTAAGTCAGGGCAAGATCATTCCTATGAAGCAGCCGGTTAAGGTGGCTGTAGGACAGGACATGGAAGCCACTTCTATGGAAGAAGCAAGAGCGATGGGACAGACTGTTGCAGATGTACTGTCATCTTTCCCACAGACTATGAAGAATCAGCAGGCAGGAACAAGAGAAAATCATAATCAGCAGGCAGCGCAGGAAACCAAGATGGATGCAGGCAAGGGAACTGTATTAGAGGAGAAACTTGATACATTACAGAATCTGCTGGAGAAACAGTTGTCTGCACAGGAAGAGAAAAATACACAGAGTGAGAGAGCAAAGCAGGAAGAAAGTCAGCAGGAACAGGAAGAGAACCGTGCAAGAGTATCTTTCTTACGTTTGCTTTATAACAAACTGATTGATAATGAAGTCAATGAGAAATATGCAAATGAGATTATTGACGAGATAGATAAGAACTGCAAGCAGGACGTTACCATGGATTATATGCTGTCCGAGATATATCAGAGAATGATATTAAAGCTCGGCAAACCATATATGATGGAAGAAGGAACAGGACCCAAGGTTGTATTTTTTGTGGGACCTACAGGTGTAGGTAAGACGACTACCATTGCGAAGATAGCTTCTTCTTTCAGAGTTGAACAGAATAAGAAAGTAGCGCTTCTTACAGCGGATACATATCGTATTGCAGCAGCTGAGCAGTTACGGACTTATGCCAATATACTTGAAGTACCATTCAGAGTGGTATATACAGCACAGGAAATTTCACAGGCTATTGAAGATTTCAATGATTATGACTATGTTCTGGTAGACACTACAGGACATTCTCCTAATAATGAAGCGCAGAGAGAAGGAATGGCAGAACTGGTCAGCTCCGTTGAGACAACTGCACGTAAGGAAATATTCCTTGTTCTTTCAGCTTCTACCAAATATAGAGATTTGATGAAAATTGCCGATACCTATAAGGAGATCGCAGACTATAAACTTATTTTTACTAAACTTGATGAAACTTCTACCTTAGGCAATATTTATAACCTGAAGATGTATACAGGAGCACAGTTGTCCTATGTTACATACGGACAGAATGTACCTGACGACATCGAGTATTTTAATCCACAGTCTACTGTAAAGCAGTTACTCGGTGGTAAGCGTTAAAAGTAGGAAGGAGTTAAAAGATATGGATCAGGCTGAACAGTTAAGAAATGTAATAAAATTAAATCCTGCTCCAAGACCTCTTGCCAGGGTGATTACCGTAACAAGTGGTAAAGGTGGCGTTGGTAAATCAAATACAGCCATTAATCTTGCATGTCAATTCAGAAAACTGGGTCAGAGAGTCATCATTCTTGACGCTGATTTTGGACTTGCTAATATTGAGATTATGTTTGGTACAGTTCCTAAACACAATTTATGTGATTTAATATATCAGGGCAAGAGTATTACCGATATCATAACCTGGGGACCTATGGATATCGGATTTATCTCAGGAGGATCTGGAATTGCAGGTTTATCCAATCTGAGTCGGGATTATCTGAATTATATTATACAGAATCTTGCCAGACTGGATGCTATCGCTGATGTGATTATCATTGATACCGGCGCTGGAATTTCAGATGCAGTACTGGATTTTCTGGTAGCAAGTGGGGAAATCCTTGTAGTTGCCACACCGGAACCCACATCAATCACGGATTCCTATTCACTGTTGAAAGCGTTGAACAGTCATCCGAGGTATTCACGTGAAGAGTCAGGAATCAAGGTAATAGCCAATAAGGTGTCTTCTGTAGAAGAAGGCGAGATCATGTTCAATAAATTAAATTCTGTAGTAAACAGATATTTAAAACTTCCAATTATCTATCTGGGTGCTATTCCACAGGATTCTCACCTGGAAGCAGCAGTTATGCAGCAGATGCCAGTCAGCATGCAGAGTCCGAATTCAAAGTCTGCCAAGGCATATGAAAAGATGGCATATACACTGATGGATAAGGAATATGATAGAACATTGACCAAGAGAGGTATGGCTGCGTTCTTTTCCCATATTGTATCCGGTAATAAGAAAATGGGGTAACAGAAAGGCTGGGGGATATGTATAGTTTTGGAGAAGCAAGAAAACTGGATCAGGAGGATTCTATGATAGAGAAATTCATTTCTCCGGGAGATAAACTGGAGATGAAATCCACAACAGATGTAAAACTGCCGGATGGCTCAGAAGGAGTCCGACTCTACAAGTCCACAGTTTATGATGTGTTGGATGATGGAAGAATAGAAATCGTAATGCCCATGGAGCAGAGCAAGCTTGTTCTGCTCCCGGTTGATGGAGAATACGAGGTCTGCTTCTTCTCACATGGAGGCATGTATCGTGCAAATGTACGCATTCTCGACAGAGATAAAATTAATAATACATATGTATTGATCGCTGAAATGATCACCAATCTGCATAAGTTCCAGCGAAGGGAATATTATCGCTTTAACTGTGTGATTGAGATGAAGATGAGAGAACTGAATAAAGCTGAGGTGGAGGCATTCAGTAAGAATCTTGGATATCTGATATCCGATGCAGATATGTTAAGAGGTGTTATTGTAGATATAAGCGGAGGGGGGCTTCGCTTTGTGTCACGTACACCATATCGTCAGGGCACTGTATTGTATCTGAAGTATAAACTGGAGATTGCAGACAAGGAAAAAGAATTCAACATGGCAGCAATGGTATTATCTTCAGAGCAGATACCAAATCGCGCGGATGAATATCAGAATCGTGTGAAGTTTTTAAACATGAATACCACAACACGGGAAGATATCATCAAGTACATTTTTAATGAAGAACGTAAAAACAGAAAAAATGGAAAAGGTTGATAAAAAGTATGACAATATCATTAAATGCACCAAAAAATAAGAAAAAAATATTGGTAGTTGATGACTCTGCACTCATGAGAAGAGTCATGTGTGATATAATCAACTCAGATGAACGATTTCAAGTGATTGAACAGGCAACAGATGGAGAAAAAGCATATGAGCTTCTGAAGAAAAACACCTATGATGGTGTGGTTCTTGATGTGAATATGCCAAGGATGGATGGTATTCAGCTCCTTCAGATGCTGCAGAAAGATAAGATAAGAGCCCGAATCATGATGGCCAGCACAGATACCAAAGAGGGTGCATCGGTCACTATGGAGGCACTGGAATTAGGTGCAATTGATTTCATTGAGAAACCGGCAAATATTCTCTATTTAAGAGGAAATGATTTTAAAACAAGATTTTTGGATATTCTCAAAGCAGTTGTATCGAGTCCACAGACCAATATTCCAAGGGAATCGGCAATATCTATCAAGAAAAGTGAAGAAAGTACCCGCAAACTGGTTGATATCGTAAGAAAGACCACCCCGGTAGTCAGTGGACAGAAGCTTGTAGCAATTGCATGTTCTACAGGCGGTCCTAAAGCTTTGCAGAGTGTAATCCCAAGACTTCCGGCGGAGCTTGCAGCACCTGTACTGATCGTACAGCATATGCCGCAGGGATTTACGCAATCATTAGCGGAAAGACTGAATTCACTGAGCAAAATTAAAGTAAAAGAAGCAGCAGAAGGGGACGTACTGGAGAATGGAACTGTATACATCGCACGTGGGGGTAAACATATGAATGTAGATACCCGCGGAGGAAAATGTACAATCCGTTATTCAGATGAACCACCCAGGGAGGGCGTTAAGCCTTGTGCCAATTATATGTATGAATCACTGAAGACGAGTCCTTATTCCCAGATTGTATGTGTTGTACTTACAGGAATGGGAGCAGATGGAACCAAAGGAATCGTGAATTTGGAAACTGCAAAAAAGATACACGTCATTGCACAGGATGAAGCAACATCCACAGTATATGGAATGCCGAAAAGTATAGCAGCAGCAGGTTTAGTCAATCAGGTAGTCGGTTTGGATGACGTGGCTCAGGAAATAATAATGAATGTGGGGGTCAAGTAGAATGGACACAAGTCAATATCTTGAGATTTTCCTTGATGAAACAAAGGAACATTTACAGAACCTGAATACACAGATTCTGGAACTGGAACAGGAACCGGAGAACATGGATACTATCAATGAAATATTCCGTGCGGCACATTCCCTGAAAGGAATGGCTGGAACCATGGGATATAAGCGTATGCAGAATCTTACGCATGATATGGAGAATGTGTTCTCAGAAGTCAGAAATGGCACAATTAAAGTACAGCCGGAAATGATAGATATCCTTTTCAACTGTCTGGACGCTCTGGAAGAGTATCTGGCTAATATCCAGCAGACAACAGAGGAAGGAACAAATGATAACGCAGAACTAATCAAATCCTTAAATGATATGCTCAATAAGGAAGAAAAAGAAGCCAAAGCAGAGAAAGAGGCTTCCGCCGCTGCAGCAGCACCTGTTGCTGAGAGTACTTCCGGTAATGAGAAAGAAAAATGGAGAGAGATTAAACTGAATGATACAGAACGTATGCTGGTTGATAAAGCACACGGTGAGAAGCTTAATGTGTTTGGCATTACAATATATGTAGATGAGTCCTGTGTTCTGAAGGCAGCAAGAGCTTTTCTTGTATTCAAGGCATTGGAGAAATTAGGAGAAGTCATTGTATCTGTTCCTACAGCTCAGGATATTGAAGATGAGAAATTTGATCTTACATTCAGTCTGATCTTTATTTCAGGCAATACCAAAGATGAAGTAATTGCCGCAATTAAGAGCGTATCTGAAATCGCAGAAGTATATTGCGAAGAATATCAGATGACAGCAGCTCCAGAAGAAAAAGCAAAAGAAGGAGCTGCACCGGAATCAGCACCTGCTCAGCCGGAAGAAAAACAGGAACAGCGTGCAGCAACTACAACAGCACCGGCAACTACAACACAGGCTAAGCCCGCAGCAACACAACCTGCAGCTCCTGCAAAACAGGAAGCTAAAAAGGCAGTATCCAAACCTGTAGTGAACAGAACTGTCAGAGTTGATATTGAGAAGCTGGACAATCTGATGAACCTGGTATCAGAGCTGATTATTGCAAAGAACTCTCTGGTAGCCGCTACTATGGCACAGGGCAGTGACAATAACAGTAATGTAAATGAACAGATTGAATATCTGGAGAGCGTTACTACCAATATTCATGAATCTGTTATGAAGGTACGAATGGTACCTATTGAAAGCATTGTCAGCAAGTTCCCGAGAATGATCCGTGACTTATCCAAGAAGCTGGATAAGAAAATGGAACTGTATATGACTGGTGAAGATACAGAACTTGACAGAACTGTAGTAGATGAAATCGGAGATCCTCTGATGCATATGCTGCGAAATTCAGCAGACCATGGACTTGAACCAAATGATGTCAGAGTTGCAAAAGGCAAACCTGAAGTCGGCTCTATTTTCCTGGATGCATATCAGGATGGCAACAACGTAGTAATTGAAGTCAGAGATGATGGTTCCGGTATTGATACAGAGGCAGTTAAGACAAAAGCTATAGAACGTGGTACGATTACAGCAGAGCAGGCAGAGTCCATGACAGAGAAGGAGATCATTGATCTGTTATTCCTTCCAAGCTTCTCTACCGCTAAGAAAGTTACAGATGTATCCGGACGTGGAGTCGGTCTTGATGTTGTAAAATCCAAGATTGAATCTTTAAGTGGTGAAGTAGAAGTTAAGACCAGGCTTGGCGAAGGAAGTACTTTCATTGTTAGACTTCCATTGACACTGGCTATTATACAGGCATTAATGGTAGTAATTGGAAACGAGAAATATGCGATTTCTCTTGGCTCCATTCAGACAATAGAAGATATTTCTCCAGAAGATATTAAACTGGTACAGGCAAAAGAAGTAATCCATATCAGAGGAACTGTAATTCCTATTATCCGTATGAACAAGATTCTTGATATCGAATCCAGCAATACCGATAATAACAAGAACCTTACAGTCATCATTGTTAAGAAGGGTGATAAGCAGGCAGGACTTGTTGTAGATGAATTGATTGGACAGCAGGAAATTGTTATCAAATCTATGGGCAAGTACATCAAAGTGCCGAAGATGATAAGTGGTGCAACAATTCTTGGAAACGGTGAAGTAGCACTGATTCTGGATGCTAACGCACTGATTTAGAAGTAGAGCATGGTTTGAGGAAAGGTATGGTTAGAGTATGGATGAATTAAAGACTATGGATGAACAGCAGCGCCTTGAGAGCCTGAATCGTCCTATTGAATATGATACGACCCAGTACATTGTAACTCAGCTGGGAGATGAACAGTATGGTATTGATATCAAATATATATCAACAATTGTCAGAATGCAGATGATTACAAGAGTACCAAAAGTAGCAGATTATATTAAAGGTGTAATCAATTTGAGAGGTGTTGTAATCCCTATTATCAGTCTGAGACTGAAGATGGGACTTCCTGAAGATGAGATTACAAAGAAGACCAGAATTATTATTCTGAATATTGACCAGCACGAATCTATAGGTGTTCTTGTTGATGAAGTGAAAGAAGTAGTCACTCTTGATGAAGAGCATGTAGAACGTGTTTCCTATGACAAGGATGAGAAGACTAAATTCCTGATGGGAGTAGGTAAATACGATGATAAGCTGATTTCCTTACTGAATATTGACACAGTCCTTGCAGAAAACGAAGGATAATAAGTCTTTTCCAAAAGACAGGAGCTTGGTATATGACAGATAATATGAGTTTTGAAAAAGTCTCACAGGAATATTATGATGTATTAAAGGAACTTGGAAACATCGGGGCAGGCAACGCAACAACGGCGCTTGCCCAGATGCTTCAGTGCAAAGTAGATATGAAGGTTCCACAGGTCAGACTTCTGAACTTCAACGAAGTAGGAGAAGTCATGGGCGGTGAAGAACAGATAGTTGCAGGTATTTATCTGGCGGTAGAGGGAGATATCACCGGCAGTATGATGTTTATTCTGGAGCAGGAAGCAGCCAAAAGTCTTGTTGAGAAACTGATGGGTATGCCTTTACAGGATGGATTGGATGAAATGGGAATTTCAGCTTTAAAAGAGATAGGAAATATCATTACAGGTGCATATCTTAACTCTTTGTCACAGCTGACCAATCTTAAAATGGTGCCTTCTGTACCAGACCTGAGTATTGACATGTTAAATGCCATTCTCAGTGTCCCAGCGATTGAATTTGGTATTATGGGAGACAAGATTCTGCTGATTCAGACACAGTTTACAGATGAAGTGGATTTGAACGGATATTTTATTCTGCTTCCGGATCTTGATTCCTATGCAAAGATTCTAAAGGCACTTGGATTATAAGGAATTGCACATAGAAAAGAGGCAAAAACCATGAGTGAAATCATAAAAGTTGGAATGGCCGATTTAAATGTGTGCAAGAGTCCTGATGGCATTACAACTTTGGGGTTAGGTTCCTGTGTGGGGGTAGCAATCAGAGATACGATAACCAAAGTAGGTGGGCTGGCACATGTTATGTTGCCGGACAGTACGCAGATCGAGAACAATTCCAATAGATATAAATTTGCCGACACAGGCATTGAAGATCTGGTGAAGAAGATTATTGCACTTGGTGGTAATAAGTCCCGTTTGGAAGCAAAGATCGCGGGAGGAGCACAGATGTTTGCTTTCCAGAATAAATCTGATATGGTGCGTGTTGGAGAACGTAATGTGGAAGCAAGTAAAAAGAAATTAAAACAGCTTGGCATTCCACTCAAGGCAGAAGATACCGGATTGAATTATGGCCGTACGGTAATTTTTTATCCGGAAACCGGTAAATTCATAATAAGATCAGCCGGTAAGCCAGAGAAAACGATATAAAAGGGGAATGTAGTAATGGAGAATAAGGTAAAACTTATTACGCCGTTTCTGATGCTTCTTGCAGGTGCTATAGCGTCTATTATTATGTATATCAGGCATTTTGACCTGTTCACCATGTTATGGGTATTACTTCTTGTACTTGTAATTTTTTACGTTATAGGTGACATTGTAAGATACATCTATGAATCAATCAGACCCAGAATCATTCCTGATCTGGATGAAGATTTTGACAGTGAGTCTGATTTTGACAGTGTTATAACAAAAGAAAACGAAACAGAAGATACAGACAGCTCAGAGCAACAGGAACAACCAACTGCCGAGGAAACAGATGAAGAGGAAGGACAATCTGAAATGGCAGATGCTTCCGAAGAGGAAGGTTATACAGACGAGAATCTTGACTAGAAGTAAAGTGGGGTAAAGCGATGAACGAGGCAGCACGTAAGAGACTTTGGGAGGATTATACCAGACAAAGAACAGCAGAAATAAGAGAGAAGATCATCCTTGAATATGCGCCATTGGTAAAAGTTGTGGCTGGTCGATTGAGCATGTATCTTGGATACAGCGTAGAATATGACGATATGGTCAGTTATGGAGTTTTCGGACTGATTGATGCCATAGACAAATTCGATACAACCAAAGAAGTCAAGTTTGAAACATATGCGAGTCTGAGAATCCGGGGGGCTATTTTAGACCAGATACGTAAAATGGACTGGATTCCCAGAACAATCAGACAGAGACAGAAGCAGATGGATACTCTTATGAAGGAGATTGAGCAGAGAACAGGACGGGAAGCTGCAGATGAAGAAGTAGCAGCCGGTCTTGGAATTTCTCCTGATGAATTTCTTGAGTGGCAGACACAGCTCAAAGCCAACAATATAATCTCACTGAATGAATATGTTGAACAGGGAAGTGATATATCTTCCGAGAAAAGTCCTGCAGGCAGTTATGAGATGCCGGAGGCTGTTGTGGAGAAGAGCGAATTAAAAGAAATGCTGGAAGAGGCACTGGAGCTTTTGACGGAAAAGGAGAAAAAAGTAGTTTTATTATATTATTATGAAGACCTTACCCTGAAAGAAATCAGCCGTGTACTTGAAGTATCAGAATCCAGAATTTCTCAATTACATACAAAAGCACTGCAAAAAATGAAAACAAAAATGGGCAATTATATTGGCATATTAAATATTTGAAAAGGAAGGTGCATATGAACGGATATTTTCAGATCGCAGTGAATGAACAGGGAACGAGTGTCCGACTGATACCACCGACAGATGGTGGTGAGAAGATACAGGTCAACGAATTGAAATCGTATCTTGAGCGGATTGGCGTTCCCTATAATGTTATGGCAATCAACTCTGCCCTATATCAGTTAAAGGAAGAGGAGGTTGTCCTTTTTTTAAATTCAGTAAAAATACCCGCAGTAGATGAGAAATGTGAAATATATGTCATGGGTGATAAAATGTCGGCAGTACTTAGACTCTATCCGGCAAGTACCGGTGGAGCAGGCATTACCGAAGAACAGATCATGGAACAGCTCATACAGGACAAAATCCAATATGGAATTGATAAAGATGCGATTCATGATGCACTTTCTCACAAAAAGTACTGTACAAATATTATAATTGCAAAAGGTAAGTTGCCAACTGCCGGTAAGGATGCTACAATTAATTATTATTTTGATACAGGTGTGGACGCAAGACCTGAATTAAAAGAGGACGGAAGTGTTGACTTTTTTAAGCTGAATCTGCTGCACCACTGTACAAAAGGGCAGGTGCTTGCTGAGATTATCCCTGAAGAAAAAGGCGAAGACGGAGTAGATATCTTTGGAACTGTTACAGCGGCAAGGGAAGTGAAAAAGGCATCTTTTAATCATGGAAGAAATCTGGAGATTTCAGAAGACGGACATAAACTGCTCAGCATGGTGGATGGACATGTCTCGATGGTAGAAGGTGCGGTATTTGTTTCAGATGTATACAGTGTTGATGATGTCAGTACGTCTACCGGCAACATTGAGTATCATGGTAATATAGAAGTAAAAGGCAATGTATGTGAGAATTTCAGTGTCAAGACAGATGGTAATGTATTTGTGAATGGTGTTGTAGAAGGCGCTGTGATTGAAGCTGGTGGAAATATTGTCATTGCCAGAGGCATGTATGGACAGAACAAGGGTAAGCTCGTTGCAGGTGGGAATGTTATTGCAAAATTCCTGTCTGCTGCCGAAGTAACAGCTCATGGTTTCGTAGAGGCAGAACAGATATTGAATTCCAAAGTTGTTGCAGGAACGGAAGTACATGCAGAAGCCGGTAAGGGACTGATCAGTGGAGGCAGGGTTACTGCAGTTAAGGCGGTCAATGTCAGAAATGCCGGTTCTCCGATGGGAACGGTCACAATCATTGAAGTAGGCAGTGATCCGGAGATCAAAAAAAGACAGACAATATTAAACAAGAGTGTGGGGGAAAGTTCCAAATTCATCAGTCAGATGCGTCAGGTGCTTGAAAATACTGCCATGAAAATCAAATCAGGAGTGAAAATGACTCCTGAGCAGATCAGAAATATGAAACTTCTCCAGCAGCAGTATACAGAATCCCAGGAGAAACTGCAGAAAGAACTGGCTGAGCTTGCACAGCTGGATGAAAGTCTCAAATATGATGGTAATGCACATATTGACATAAGTGGTACAATGTATCAGGGAGTAGCAGTTTCAATATCAGGAGCTGCATTGACAGTTAAAAATGAATATACATATTGCAGATTAGTCAAGAAAGGGGCAGATATTACATCTATGAATCTGTAGGTTATTGTATATGAGGGGAGAAACAATATGGCAATCAGTCCGATTATTCTGAATGGGACGATTCAGCAGACACAGGATGTTTTGCAGAATCAGACGAAAGAGACACATAAGGCAATGCTCGATCAGGGTAATATATTTGCCCAGGAAGTGAAACAGGAACATCAGAAAGCAAAACAAGTCGTTCATTCTGAAAATTCACAATTCAAAGAAGAACGTTTTGATGCCAAGGAGAAAAGTAAGGGAAGTTACCAGGGAAATGGTGGCAGACGTAGAAATTCCAAACAGGCAGATGGACGTGTAGTTGTGAAACCAGAGGGCGGTTTTGATATTAAGATTTAATTATTTACAAATGGGAGTTAAGTGAAATGAATTGGATGGAAGCAGCATTACTGGTATTAGGAATTGGGGCATTCGTGGCAAGCTTCTGCCTGCCGGAGAAGAATAAAAAGGAAGAAAATTCTGCCGGCAGTATTGATCCTGAAGTGATCCGAAGTCTTATTAACAAAGAGATGGAGGATGCAAAAACAAAAGTAACTGAGGTTGTGGATGAGACACTTGAGTATGCCGTAGAGAAGACAGAACGTGCATCAGAGAGAATCTCTAATGAGAAGATCATGGCGATCAATGAATACTCAGAGACTGTTCTTGCAGATATGAATAAAACACATCAGGAGATCATGTTCCTTTATGATATGCTCAATGACAAGCACAAGAATCTGAAGGAAACAGCGCAACAGGTCGATAAGACGGCAAAAGAAGCAGAGGAAAAGGCGAATGCTGCAGCTACAGCACTGGCAGCTACATCTGCGGAAGAACCAAAAGCTGAGAAGAAGACACAGGAACCGGTCAAAACACCGGCTAAGAAAAGTAAGACCAGTAAACCGGCTCAGGAGAAGCGTAAAGACAAAGATCAGCATATCACCCTGGATATGCTGGAGTCTGTATTGCCTAAGGAGCAGCTGGCTCAGCTTGAGATAAAAGAAGATAAAAAGGAAAAAGAACCGGAGCAGTTCCAGGCGTTACAGCCGGATAAACTTCCGGAAATAAAAGAATTTTCTTTTGCAGAGCAGGCACCTCATATAGAAAGACCGCAGAATCAGGAAAGTCAGGCTGCCAATCTGGAAAATACGGTATCTGCAAAAAAAGATACCCCCGTTGAGGAAAAAGAAGAATCCCTACCGGAGAATAATAATGACAAAATACTTCGATTACATAAGCAGGGAATGTCCAGTGTGGATATTGCAAAGGAATTGGGACTTGGTGTAGGAGAAGTCAAACTGGTAATTAATCTGTTCAAAGGAGCTTGATCAGGGAAACGGGGATATATAAGATGAAATTAAAATATTATTTAAGAGGGCTGGGCATAGGTATTGTTGTAACAGCTTTGTTAATGGGATACAGTAATAAGAATCGTGCAGCAGAACCGAAAGTGGAGACCGCAACAGAAGAAACAGCAGGAAATCTGTTGGCGGATCGAAACGGAGAGGCAACAACAGAAGAGGTTATTGAACAGAGCACTGTAGAGAACGTAACAGTAGAGGCAACAGAAACTGTTTCATCAACAGAGGAGACGGAGACTGTTTCAGTAGAAACTTCAGAAGAAACTTCACAGGAAGAGACTTATTCTGAATTGGAAAGTTCAACACAGGAAGCAGAAACAATAACGAAGACAGAAAGTGTTACAGAGACTGAGACGGAATCTGCTCAGACAGAAGAAACAGCAGATAAGAAAGAACAGATTCAGAACAGTACGGAAGCTGACTCAGGGAATGCTCTGCCACAGGCTACGATAGAGATTAATATCGTAAGAGGAGACGACTCCGGTACAGTAGCCCGTAAATTGCAGAATGCAGGAATGGTCGAAAGCGCAACAGAATATGATGCATATCTTATGCAGCAAGGATATGACAAGAAAATCCGTGTAGGTAAAGTAGAGATACCTGTAGATGCCACCTGGCAGGAAATCGCAGAGTACATATCCGGTAAACGATAAAAAGAATAAGAATTCACAAAACCTCTTGCAAAAGAGGTTTTTGTATGCTAAAATGCAAATGTTGTGACTGTGTAAAGACATAGCACATAAGAAAATAAACTATTCACGTATGCTGATTCATGGCCCATTGCCCCGCTCAGGGTGGCACATGAAGGTGAGGCAGACGGAAGGTGCGGTATACCGCAGAAAATGGAGGTAAAGACATGAGCGTTATTTCAATGAAGCAGTTATTAGAGGCAGGTGTTCATTTTGGACATCAGACAAGAAGATGGAACCCTAAGATGGCTCCTTACATCTTCACAGAGAGAAATGGTATCTATATCATCGACTTACAGAAGTCTGTAGTTAAGGTTGATGAAGCTTACAAGGCAGTAGCTGATATCGCTGCACAGGGTGGTACAATCCTTTTTGTAGGTACTAAGAAGCAGGCTCAGGATGCAGTTCAGACAGAAGCAGAGCGTTGCGGTATGTTCTATGTTAATGAGAGATGGCTTGGTGGTATGCTTACTAACTTCAAGACAATCAGAAGCAGAATCGCAAGATTAAAGGCTATCGAAACAATGGCAGAAGACGGTACATTTGATGTTCTTCCTAAGAAGGAAGTTATCCAGATCAAGAAGGAATGGGAGAAGCTTGAGAAGAACCTCGGCGGTATCAAGAACATGACTAAGATTCCTGATGCTATCTTTGTTGTAGATCCTAAGAAGGAAAGAATCTGTGTACAGGAAGCACATGCACTTGGTATTCCTCTTATCGGTATTGCAGATACTAACTGTGATCCTGAAGAATTAGATTACGTTATTCCTGGTAACGATGATGCAATCAGAGCTGTTAAGTTAATCGTTGCAGCTATGGCTGATGCAGTAATCGAAGCTAAGCAGGGCGAAGTTATGGCTGACGTAGCAGAAGGCGAAACAGAAGAAACAGCAGCAGATGCTGAGTAATAGATAACAGGCAACAATCTTATATTATACAGGAGAAGCATCAGTCTTTCTCCTGTATATTGGAGTTTAGGAGGAAACAAGAATGGCTATCACAGCAGCAATGGTAAAAGAGTTAAGAGAAATGACCGGTGCAGGTATGATGGACTGCAAGAAGGCTCTGAACGAGACTAACGGTAATATGGACGAAGCAGTAGAATATTTAAGAAAAAATGGACAGGCTAAGGCAGAGAAGAAGGCTGGAAGAATTGCAGCAGAAGGTCTTTGCAAGGTTGTTACAGATGGCGACAAGACAGCAGCAGTTGTTGAAGTTAACTCTGAGACAGACTTCGTAGCTAAGAACGCAGAATTCCAGAACTATGTTACAGCAGTAGCTGAACAGGCTCTTGCTACTACAGCAACTGATATTGATACATTCCTTGCAGAAGCATGGAACGCAGATGCATCTAAGACTGTTAAGGATGCTTTAGTTGAGAAGATCGCAGTAATTGGCGAGAACTTATCAATCAGAAGATTTGAGAAGGTTGTTGAAGAGAACGGTTGTGTTGTAACATATACACATGGCGGCGGAAGAATCGGCGTTATCGTTGATGCAGAAACAGCAGTTGTTAACGATGCAGTTAAGGAAGCTCTTACTAATGTTGCAATGCAGATCGCTGCATTATCTCCTAAGTACATCTCTACAGAGGATGTATCTGAAGAGTATAAGGCTCATGAGAAGGAAATCCTTTCCGAGCAGATCAAGAACGATCCTAAGATGGCTGGTAAGCCTGAGAAGGTTATCGAAGGTGCAGTTAATGGTCGTTTGAATAAGGAATTAAAGGAAGTTTGCTTACTTGAACAGGTATATGTTAAGGCTGAAGATGGCAAGCAGTCCGTTAAGCAGTATATTGACACTGTAGCTAAGGCTAATGGAACAGATATCAAGATTAAGAACTTTGTTCGTTTTGAAACAGGTGAAGGTCTTGAGAAGAAGCATGAAGACTTCGCAGCTGAAGTTGCAGCTCAGATGAATAAATAAATATATGCAATGATTTGAAACATAAAGAATCCTATGTACAGGTTTTATCCTTGTGCATAGGATTTTTTGCGTTATAGTATGTTTTTCTATGCGTAAAAACATATAAATTGGCATAAAGAATGGAATGCTTATTGACTGATAATACATGATAAAGTATAATAATTGTGAATAATATTCAAAAAAATAACAAAGTTTATATAAAATATATAAAATTTATACAAAATGCAAAAGAAAGGATAAAGAATAACTTATGCAAAAATTAGCAGAAAACAAAGAAAATAAAAATAGTCAGGCATACCGATTGAAAAACATCGTGATGAAATCAAAAGGTATGGTGATTGTTGGAGGAATATTTCTGATTTTTCTTTTTGCAATTATGATTATTACAAAAAGAATATCATCAGAACAATTAGAGGATACCATGTATTTGAATCAGTATAGACTCGGCTC